>JAGQMZ010000020.1 GCA_020428405.1 Candidatus Saccharimonadota bacterium
GTTTTTTGAAAACTAGCGGCAATATTTGCCACCTGTGACCCACTTAGAAGCTCCGCAAGCTTAAAACTAGGAAATGAGTAATCTTTACCACATTCGGCTTGAACGGCTCTTAAAACGGCCGTTTTAAGCCCAGAAAAGCTGAAATCGTACTTATTTTGCATTTGTGCCTTTGGTAGTTTTAGGTAATTTGCATCGCCATTTTGAGCGGTTTGGGCTATTGATGGGCCGCCAGGGTAGGGGAGGCCAATGATTTTAGCAACTTTATCGAAGGCTTCGCCAATGGCATCGTCTTGGGTTTGTCCAAGTAGTTTGTAGTCAAAATGATTATTGAACAGTGCTAGTTGCGAATGTCCGCCACTAACAATTAGGGCAAGTAAAGGGAATTCAGGCTGTTTAGAGGGCATTGTATAGTCAGGTAGGCTAGTTTTGGTTAAGAAGTTGGCGTACACGTGGCCTTCAACGTGGTTAACAGCGTACAGAGGTTTATTTTTGGTTATTGCCAGAGTGCGGGCTGTTAGAACACCAACTAACAAAGAGCCACCTAACCCAGCACCATACGTTACAGCTATGCTGTCTACGTGACTCCAATCTAATCCTGCTTGTTCTAGTGCTGATTCAATTGTAGGTGTCATGGCTGTAATGTGTTCGCGGGCGGCAATTTCTGGCACGACACCACCGTATTTGGCGTGGATTTCCATGCTACTAGCTGTTACGCACGCTAAAAGTTCATTGCCATCTTTGACAATGCCCACAGAGGTTTCATCACAACTTGTTTCTATTCCAAGTACTATCACTCAATAGATTATAACAGGAGTAAAAATTGAATAAAATAACAAAATATAGTATAATATGACTATAAATTATGTCGAATAACCCCGAATTTGACCAATTAATGGAAACTGCATTTAACAAGCCCGGAAAACATAGCTTGGATGAAGAACAAATTACTGAAAAGATTTGTCTTGAACAATTGCAAGATGCAAAAAATAAGGTGTTATTAACTGATATAGATTATGGTAGGGAATTATTTTTTAAAACAGATAAAGGCACTTTCCAGATAACTACTGTACATATTCCACCTCAAAGGAATGGTTCTTATCAGGACAACAGATTATTGGCAATGAGAATGCACAGTCGCGGTGACTTAGATCAGCCAACAGATGGCAGAGGGTTATTATTATTTGACGGGATGTCGATAGGCAATGTTATGAGAAATGAAGATTATGGATATGTAGCACCAGATTTTAACTTAAGATATCGACCAATAAAAATAAAGGACATTCATGATATTCAGTCCAGATCTTCAAAAGAATCAAGAAACGAAGAGTACATTAGTATTCTAGAAGATTTTCCGGCAGTTCTTGTTCCGCAGGCACCGGTTTTTACAGGAGAGTTAAGAGAACTATATGTGATGGCTCCAGATAGCAAGACCTATATAAAAATGTTTTAAATAAGATTTATAGAACTACTAATGTAAAATATCAAGTGTGAATCATCGTAAAGTTATTAAACAAGTAATTCCCAAAAAGACATTCAAGGCTGTTGAACCGTATGGACATTGGGCTGAAGCTGCTTTAGCTCAGGTAAAATTTTTGTTTCCGGCTAGAAAATTAAAAGTTATTGGTGTAACAGGTACAGATGGAAAAACTACAACCTGCTACTTGATTTATGAAATGCTCAAAAACAGTGGTAAAAAAACAGCCATGATTACGACTGCTTCTGTGGATTATGGGGACGGTAAAGGCCAACAGCCTAACCCTACAACCCTTACTACTGGCAATGTATTCAAGCTACTAGATATTATTAAAACAATAGCCAATAACGATGTAGAGTATCTTGTTTTAGAGGTTTCTAGCCATGCATTAAACCAGCGTAGAGTTTGGGGTATTCCTTTTTATTTAGCTGTACATACCAATATGAGCCATGAGCACCTTGATTATCACGGAACGTTTGAGAATTATAAAAAAGCCAAAGGAATACTTTTTGAACTCTGTAATAAGAATAAAAACGGTCTGCAGACAGGCGTAATAAATGCCGATGATAAAACAGCGTCGTTTTTTAAGGATAAAATTAAAAACCCAGTTTTATACGGTACAAAAAATGGTGACATTAAAGCTACATCAGTCAAATCTAGCCTAGAAGGTAATCAGTTCACTGTAATTAGTGGCAAGGACGAATATAGTGTTAATCTTCGTTTAATAGGTGAGTTTAATGTTTACAACGCATTAGCGGCGGTTTGTGTGGGCCATGCAGTTGGTCTTGATAAACAGCAGATTAAAGAGGGTATAGCTAGTTTGGATTATGTTACTGGCCGGATGATGCCAGTAGATGAAGGTCAAAATTTTCATGTGTTTATAGATTACGCAGTAACTCCTGCTGCACTAGATAGTGTTTTGGCTACTGCAAATAACTTAAAAATGAAATCTGCCAAAGTACATATCGTGTTTGGCGCTACCGGGGATAGAGATAAAGAAAAGCGCCCAATAATGGGAGAAGTTACTAGCCAGCAAGCCGATTACGTCTACTTGACCGATGACGAAACATACACCGAAGATCCAACAACCATTATAGACGCTGTTTACACCGGAGTAGATGACAAAAATAAGGATAAAGTAAAAATTATCAATGACAGAAAAATGGCCATAAAAGCAGCTCTAAAATCTGCAAAAAAAGACGATGTGGTAATAATTTCTGGCATTGGTCATCAGGCATCAAGAAACATGGGTGGCAAAAAAGTAGCCTGGAGCGATATAGAGGTAACCAAAGAACTTCTTAAAAATAAAAACCACCTCAGCAAATGAGGTGGTTGATGAGCTGAAAATTATCTATTTTTTATCTTCAATAACGATGTCTAGTCCATCACTTTCAGCAAACACAAAGTTAAGGATCAAGGCAGTAATCGCGCCCTGAATCCAACCAATTACATAAGCAATCAGTGGAATTATGATCACAGATAATCCAATCACTAGAATGCTAACACCGAGTGATTGCACAAAACCCGTTGTTTCTTCGATTGCGCCAGCTGCCACACCGATGCTTAAAACAAGACCATAGACAAAGCCGAATACGGCTTGCGTTATACCTACTACCTTTGCAAATGACCCCACCTTAAGTTTTTGAACTGATATAGTCTTCATAAGAGACTCCTCCTTGTTAATGTAACTTCAATATAACAGAGATAAGTTGAATTTGCCAAATTATGTTGTGTAATAAATAACGCAAATAAATGAAAAAGCAGCGCTTATCTCGATCCTGTAAAGGAGAAATTTACGCTGCTGGCGTCCCATATGCGTCCTACTGGAAGTTTGTGCCTGAGGCAGAGAGTCTGTACGCAACAAACTTTTATACTCTACCCCAGGACAACCCCAGCGACCTGTACTACCTCTTCCTGCTCCAACGTGGAACCACGTGGTGCATGTGGTGCTTTGCCTTCTTCTTGGGCTTCTCGCTACTGTCGGGAACAGCGATGAGCTGTCTCTTGGCTGTTGGGTGGTTGCGCTTGGACCGCGCAATCATCCGCTGTTCGTGCAGAGCATATGCCTGTACGAGGAGTTCTGTGAAGATGTTCTTCATCCTCTCAGCCTCCATTTCGTTTGCCATGAACTCGATGCGAACAGCTCTGCGTGGGCTGTCAGTGTCGATACAGGCAATGAGATCTGTGAAGTACATCTGGTGTACCTCGTGGATCTCAGGTATGACATTCTCCACGTCTTCGCGGAGAATGTTCATGGCTGCCAAACATCCTGAAGGCGCTTTACTTTCTATTGCAGTAACATGAACCTCTCGGTCCTTGTCGTCATCAAGGTACAACATGTCCATAGATTTTCCAATCTACTAGGGGTATGGGACAAACGACATTTAACCATAAAATGTAAAAAAAATCAATACACAAAATTGCAAATAGTACATATTTGTTGTAAAATATAAATGATGATAAATCCTAGTGAAGGAATTAACCCAGAATACGATCCAGGTAAGGAGATTTACTCTGACTTAACAGAGTATATTACTTATGTGTTCGATGATGCTTTTGACTTGCAGTACCAGCAGGGCGACAAGGGTTATGTTGAATATATTCGTATTGATACTCATAGCATAGGTCAACCATTATTTAGTACTTTATTATCTGAAAGTGGTGGCAAACCAGATAAGGGAGCGGAGACATTGAGGCTTCTGGCAAGGCCGATTAGTCCTGAAGTAACAGTCCATGAAGCTGCTGAGCAGATGGAAGACCCCGATGCTTTAGTGTTTCAGCATAATGAATTTTTTGTAATTAACCAGGATAGAACTGGTACAAAATCGTATTTTAGGGTTGATGATAACGGAATATACCCATGGGTGCCTAAACTAAAAGATCTATTATTAGATGAACAAAATCCAGAGTATGAAATAAATGACGAGGACATTTTAGATTTTCTTAGCTCCACAGGCATAAGCAGAGAAGATTTTGAGCAGCAAAAAAGCTTAGAAAGAATTGACCGCCAAGAGGCAGAAATAATAATTGGCAAAATTGATCAGTGGTCAATAATCCCGCAGAACTAACATGAAGTACGTCACTCCTCAGCAGGAACTAATAGATAACCTTTATGAGCTACAGTCTGCCCGAGAGAGAATTGGCGTGGACCCTGAGTTGTCTGTAATGAACAAAGAAATCCAGCCGGATTGTTCGTTTTTTATAGATTACAAAACCTGTACTCACGAGTTTTCGGATTTTGGCGATGAGAAGGTTATTTTAGATGGCACAAAACTTGTGCTAACTGCTCTCCCAAAAGACGAACGGGAGTTTTCTGGTGCCTTATTATGTATTAGTAATAGTGAAGGCATAGGGTTACCAAATGGGGTGGCATCTACAGATACGTTGTTTTTTATTGGTAAAACCTTAACTGTTCAGTGTATGGATGAATCACAAGGGGTGGACAAGTCTGAGCAAAGAGAATTATTAAATTTTGATACTCAAAAATTGGCTGACATGATAAAAGTCCCTCAAGCAATTTTGCCGTTGCCTCAGTCGGAGGAAGATCCTCGACAAATTCCAGAAGACCTAGATTCTTTATATTGGCCAAGAGATGCGTCATTCCCATTAGGTGCTGGTATGTTTGAGCGAGAGCTAGTGCAGAATACTCGACTAATTGCCGATAAAGTTGGAATTATTCAAGAAGGCGATACAGAATATGGCCCGATGTTTTATAGAGTTCAAATCTCAGAAAACATGGAAGATTTTAGTGACCGGTACAGTGAATTTGATAGATCTATAAAAATAGCTATAAAATTTTCAGACGTTTTACCACTAGAAATAATCGCTCCAGGCACTGAAGAAGTACGTTATTTAAATCAGAGTAGCTTCTCTGTGAAAGTTGTAAGGCAAGGAATGGTTATTTACGGTCTTGATTATAACGGTAGCAAAAGATTTTATGTACCCACTGAAAAAACAAAATCGTTAATTGACCGAGTAGTTTTAAATGCCGATAACTTTGACACCAAATAATTCTTGACAGTAAATTTGGCAATCGTATATAGTGAGTGCTAGTGCGTTAGCACTCTCATACTTAAAGTGCTAACGATAACTGAAAAATCAAGTTTATAGGAGGTATATAATGTCCGTTCCAATTAAGCCAATTGCGGATTATGTAGTCGCGGAAGCAGAAAAAGCAGCAAGTAAAACAGCCAGTGGTCTATATGTGCCAGATAGTGCTCAAGAAAAACCATCTACAGCCAAAGTGCTAGCGGTTGGTCCAGGAAAAATAGGTGATGATAATGAACGTGTTCCAATACAGGTAAAACCTGGCGATAGGATTATATACAAAAGCTACAGCACTACAGAAATTAAACATGAAGGCAAAGAGTACATCTTGGTAAAAGAAGACGATATTCTAGCAACTGTTAAATAGATAAAAGGAGATTTAGATGGCTAAAAAAGTATTTTATGACGAAGACGCTCGTAAAAGAGTTTTAGGTGGAGCGCAAATTCTATATGAAGCGGTAAAGACAACAATGGGTCCAAAAGGCCGCAACGTTGTTATTAGCAAAAGCTATGGTAACCCAACAGTTACGCACGATGGTGTAACGGTGGCCAAAGATGTAGAGATTGAAGACAAAGATGACGAAACTTTAGGCTACAAAGTTGGGGCAGAGCTAATTAAACAAGCGGCTAACAAAATGAATGATGTAGCAGGTGATGGCACTACAACAGTAACCGTTTTGACCTACCACATTTTAAATGAGGCAAACAAACTGATTAGTGCGGGGCACAACCCAATGTTGCTAAGAAAAGGCTTAGAAAAGGCTGCAACTGACGTTATAAGCAAGCTTAATGGAATGAAAGAAGACATCAAAACTAACAAAAAGCGTGTGGCAGAAGTGGCAACAATAAGCGCTGGTGACGCTGAAGTTGGAAACCTGATCGCAGACGTTATTGATAAAGTTGGAAAAGACGGCGTAGTAACAGTTGAAGAAGGCCAGAGTCTAGAGCTTGAAAGCGAAGTTGTAGAAGGTTTTACTATGGATCGCGGTTTTGTCAGTGCCTTAATGGTTACAGATACAACTCGCATGGAAGCAGTTTACGATAAGCCAGCAATCATTATTACCGATAAAAAGATTAGCTCCGTGCAAGAATTCTTGCCAATGCTAGAAAAGCTTGCTCAGGCTGGCAAAAAAGACCTTATGTTAATTGCGGAAGATGTTGAGGGTGAAGCGCTTGGCACACTGGTGCTCAACAAACTAAAGGGTGTCTTGAATACTGTTGCTGTTAAGGCTCCAAGCTTTGGTGATAGACGCAAAGAGGTGCTCCAGGACATTGCTGTTCTAACAGGGGGTCAAGTTATCTCTGAAGAACAAGGTATGGACTTTGAGAACGTTGGTCTAGAAGTTGTTGGTTCTGCGCGCAAAGTTATAGTTACTCAAGATGAGACTACGATTATAGAAGGTAAGGGTGGCAAAACAGATCTAAATGAAAGAATTGCTCAAATTGCTGCTCAAGCTGCTCAGGCAACTAGCGAGTACGATAAAGAACAGTTTGATAAGCGCCGTGCGGCGTTAAGTGGCAAAGTTGCAGTAATAAAAGTTGGTGGCGCAACAGAGACAGAAATTGAAGAGAAGAAGTTCCGTGTTGACGATGCGGTAGCTGCAACTAAGGCTGCATTGGAAGAAGGCATTGTTCCAGGTGGCGCGGTAACATTAATTAATCTCAGTGATTCAATTAAGGTAGACACAAAAGACGAGTTAGCAGAAGGTAAGCAATTGCTCAAAACTGCACTACTCCAGCCATTCTATGAGCTAATGCGAAACTCTGGCTTAAATCCGGATGAGTGGCTACCAAAAATCCGCGAGGCAAAGAAGGGCTACGGTATTAATGTAAATAACCCAACTAAAGTTGTAGACCTAAAGGCTAACGGAGTTGTCGACCCAGCTAGGGTAACTAAAGAAGTTGTTCAAAACGCAGCATCTATTGCGGGCACCAGTATGACGATGGGCGCACTAGTGGTAGACATTCCAGAAAAAGACGCTCCGGCACCAATGGGTGGTGGAATGGGTGGTATGGGTGGCGGCATGCCAATGATGTAAGTACATGAGAGGGGATGTTCCTCTCTCATCGCGCCGTGCAAAAAGTGTGATTTTTGCACGGGCTATTCTCCCCTGAGGAGCAAGATTAAAAAGAGGGCCGTTGAGAGAGCCCTCTTTTATTTGCGTGCAGATACTACTTACGATTTATTGATAGTATTCTATTCTATTACTTCTACTCGGCTTAACGATGTAATACCTGTAAAACTAACTTTTGTTCTATCTTCTTGACCACTAACATCTAAACTTTCTGTAGAATCCATAAATCCATCGTATCTTGTTGCCGAAATTTCTACGGTAAAGTCTTGGTTTGCGTCATCTTGAGAATTATCGTCGATCACTTCTAATTTTGGCCCAGCAATTAGCTCTACTGAAGTCGGTGCTTCTGTTTTACCAGAGTTGCTATTACAAGTCATCTCGAAAGATTCTGTATAACCTGATTTGATATTTTCAATGTTTAGATCTTGTTCTTCGGGGCATTCTACTGCTAGCGTCCACTTAAGATCTTTTTCTGTGCTACAACTACTTATGCCAATTGCGCCAAGTAAGCTTACCATAGTTATAGCAGCTGTTTTCCGAAGTTTTTCAGAACTTTTTTCCATCAGTCATCTCCTCATTGATTTATACAAAAATATATAGTACTATACATTTGAACATATAGCAATAAAGTTGCTGTATTTATTAGTATAATAGATATAATGCCATTGACAATTATTAAATTTAGTGATACGATATAGTTCGCTTTAATTAACTTAAGAACTTTAAAGGAGTATATATGAGCGAACGAAGACGAAATAGAAGTGAAGAACAAGTTTCTCAAACTGAAGAATTTATGGCAAATTTATCCGAAGCTGAACGCTTAGAGTTATTTGGTAATCTTGGTGCTACAGGTGTAGTAAACGCGGCTAATGAAGCTGAAGAACGTGCTAGCGAAATAGCTGAGACACAAACGGGCCATAATGGACAAGACAGTCAAATAGAAGAGCTTTAAGCCAGGTAAGCAAGTAAGGATATAGTAATTTATGGTTGAAAATAGTAGAAACGAGGTATTTGAAATGGTAGCTGCTAGTCAGTTAGATGAAGAATCTCAAAGAGATTCTCGCTTGGTTGGTCTTGCTATTGAAATGCTACCAAGTAAAGACTTAAAAACCATTGAGATTGCTCAGCTAAAATCAACTCTTGCAAGAATTGATAGTATTGACGAACATTTTCCTATTGTTAAAGAAATTGCTGAGGGCTTAAAAGAGAACCCTGAGTTTCGTGATGTCTTTGGGATGATGGAAACCTTAGAAGTCGAGGATATAGCTCCTTTTATTAACAAAGAAGATCCTACTAGATTTGATGAACATGAGAGCTCTGAATCTGAAGTAGTAAAATCACTACGAGACGTTTTGGTTAATATTGCTAGGCATAATGCAGAGGTTCGAACTGGTGAGAGCCCTGATTCTGATGATACTACAACTTTATGGAGTGAACTAGGTCGTGCTGCATACGGCGAAATTGAACTTGAATCTGATAACACTGATGTGTTAGACGACGAAGAAGGTCAACATGATGCAGTATCACACCAAGATGGTGATGAGCAACAAGCAGATGATTCTTCTGGAGTAGAAGACGACGGCGTGGTTTATTAGTTAAACCTCCAATTTGTCTTCTATAGCTTTTGATATGAGGATTCTTAAATATGAGTGAGCAGCTTAGTCTAACACCAGGTGAGTTAGCCTATAGGTATATTTCACCGGAAATTGTAGCTAGTCATGGTGAGGAAATAATTGTACCTGCTCTAAAAATGGCTAGAGCTGTATTATCAATTTATCACCCGGATATTAGTAATCGGGGTGATAATGAATTGCATACTAGGAGTGAAGGCGAAATAGCTTTATCAGAGCTAAATTTATTACTAAAGCAATTTGAAACCGACGAATTACACATTGATGATGTCGCCGAACAAAGCACTAGAATTATCAATAAAAATAGAGCTGAAAATTTTTCTGATGCAATAGAGAGTGCAAGTGTCTATAAAAGTATTCAGGCACAAATTCAGTCTCACCCTATCACTACTTCAGAATCTGGGAATTCTACTGACATTGTTGCAACCGGAGAAACTGTTTTCGGAGATCAACGGCTACCCAGGTTAATATTAAGTAAAAAAGTCATTGATTTAATAGGTAAGGCTGACTCTAATCAAAGCGCTGTAATGGTCCAAAGAATTTCAAAAGGAATTAGAAATTTAGGTATCGAACATCCGTTAGGATTTACATTGTCAGAGTGGAATCAAGCTCTTGACAGCCTTTTAGATAATAATGTTGAAGAAGTAGATGACAACAACACACTTGACGCAATAGAAGATATGACAAAAAAAGAGAGTTTTCAGCGATTCTCTGCAATAGTAAGACAGCTTATGCCGGGTCAAGAAATTCACTATGATTACCCTGAGAATTGGTATCGTTCTCAAAGCGGTACGCTGGTTTTACCTAGCCAAAGAGAGGAGTGGCCAAATTATGAGCAAATATCTATTGTGGAATCTGGCTCTCCTGAGATTGGCCCAATAGACGTGTATAGTTTACAAGAGGGCATAATTACTCAAGGAGTTCAACTAAATCCTCAAAATCGTGAGTTCACATTACCATTCAACAAGATGGAAATGGCTCAGAAAAAAGCTCTACAAGCGATAATAGATTTTGCCGCTATAAAGATAAATTATAATAAAAGTGAGTTTGTTGAAAAAAATGAAGGTCAAAATGATATAACAACTCCAATGGATTTCATATTTAGGGTTGGCGCAGATGGACTCATCAGCGTGCTATATGCAAGACCAAATTCTGAAAGAAATCTAATAAAAGACGGAGCACCACTAACATTGAGTAAATCTCAACGAAAAATTATCCAAGAAGGCTACTATATGGTAAAAGCAGGAAAAGATGCTAGCTCAGGCAAGTATGCTTTAACGGAAACACCCTTAGCACTTATAAAATTAGAAGAAGGTGAGGCAGATCTCGGATATTTAACTGACGGTTCAGCATTTGCTATGGCTATACCAGAGCAATATCATGAAAATGATAGTAGTGAAGTAGAGTTTTTATTTGATACTAGTAGTATGGGGGCAAAATTTACAAGAGGAGGCACAAAACGTTATACTAGCCACAAAATTTTAAGCGACCTCGTAAAATATTATGGTACTGACATGGAGGAAGTCTTATCGTTCCCAAAGTCGAGCTCATTAAATGTTAATAACGAAATAAATATGGTTGTATTATTAGACAAACGAGGGGGATTTATTGTTAAAACATGCCTAGAACATCATAAAGGTGTTTTTCTGCAAGAAAATAACAACTAGTAAAACGCCTTAAAATAAAATTAGGATCTTGAGCCACCGTGGCCATATTCGTCA
>JAGQMZ010000021.1 GCA_020428405.1 Candidatus Saccharimonadota bacterium
TGGTAAAACTCCATTCTCACGCACGAATCCTAAATTAGTTAAGGCATCATTTGGCAGTATAAAATACTGAAATAAACCAAATGTAACTACCAAAACACCTACTGATAAAACAATCTTTGTGGCTATTTCTTTTAATTTTTTTTCTTTTAATATTTTAACAAACAGCCATCCGTAAAGAAAGAACAATAAAAATCTAAGGTTGTATACAATACCCAGTGTTTCTGCGTCCTGATCAGTCATTTTAAGAAGTGCCGTTATAAGGGTGGTTAGCGCATATGCAGATATAAAAAGAACTAGCGGGTTTTTGAGCCACTTATTAAACCAGGGCTCCTTAATACTTGTAAGGAAAATTACCCCAAACCCAAAAAAAAGTAGTGTATCTTTAAAAACCTTAGCAAAGTCTAAAAAACCCAGTTGAACCCCAAGAATAGTGGAAATAAATATATGCAGGGGCATGTATGCAAGCAGGCCATAAAATATATATAGGCTAGTGTTTTTTAGCTGACTACTAATATTATCTGGCATTCGTAATATCTATTGTAAACTGTATTCATGCATATTGTGATAGATAACCGAATACGTCGCTCAAGCACCGGACGATATTCTGACCGTTTAGTTGAACACCTTCAGAAAATTGATAGTGGAAACCACTATACAATTCTGCTTTCAGAAGGAGATAAATGGAAGCCCTCAAGTAAAAATTTTACAGCACTAGAAGCACCCTTTGCACAATTTTCTTTTAACCCATTGCAGCAAATAAGATTTGCTCGTTTACTGTATGGCCTAAAAGCTGACTTGGTTCATTTTCCAATGAATCAACAGCCGGTCTTTTATTTTAAAAAAGTGGTTACCTCAACTCTTGATTTAACAATGCTGCAGTTTACCCGAGCTGGGAAGACGCCACTACCAATACACTGGATAAAAATGCTTGGTTACAAGTTTTTATTTTGGTACAGCAACAAAAAGTCTGCACATATAATTACAATTAGTAATTATGTAAAACTGGCACTAGCTAATAGGTATGCCTTCACTAAAGACAAAACCACAACCACATACTTAGCCTCAGAATTAGCTTTTAAGAACACTTCGCCACCAAAAAAATCTCACAAGCCTGATAAGTTTGTACTTTATGTTGGTACGGCCTTTCCTCACAAAAACCTCATTAATCTTGTTAAATCATTTGAACTAGTTGCTGAATATAATGAAGGTCTAAATTTGGTTTTAGTAGGCAAGAAAGAGTATCACTATGAACAACTTGAAAAATTGGTGAACAAAAGCAAGTTTAGCAGCCGGATTATAATCACAGGGTTTGTTGATGACCCAGTCTTAGCTTGGTATTACAAAAATGCTGCAGCATATGTATTTCCGAGCCTTAGTGAAGGTTTTGGTTTGCCGGGGCTTGAGGCGATGGCTCATGGATGCCCGGTTGTTAGCAGCAACGCAACATGCTTGCCAGAGGTATATGGCGAAGCGGCACATTATTTTGACCCGGGAGACGTTGCCGACATGGCACAGAAAATCAGCGAGGTATTAGATGATAAAAAACTGCGACAAAAATTGGTAGAAAAAGGCCATAAACAAGTTAATAAATATTCCTGGGAAAATATGGCCAAGCAAACCCTTGAGATTTACGAGAAAGCCTTAAAATCAAATACTTAACACGTTAAGTATTCTTCTTGTTCAGGAGGGTCTGCCTAAATTGGATGCTTTTTAAACAGACGAGCTATTTCACAACCCTATACAAATAGTTTAACTAGTTACACTCTTCTGCTTTTAACCAATAACCTGTGCTGGCCAGCTAAGCAGAGCTCTGTTTGTTTTTGTATTAATTGTAACGTTCTCCGTACAACCATATACACACCCCTACACCGTTATATATTAGGATAACGCTGCGCCAACCCAGCCCATAAAGGCAAAGGCATTTCGTGTATAGTAGGTTAGTTACTTTATTACTTCAGCTTGATCTCTTTTTTATCTTCTGCAAAGTCGTGCAAAACTGCCCCTAGAAGTGTTTGATAAGGCATATTATTATGTTTGGCTTTTGCTTTGATTTTAATAAGGTCAAGCTGATTAATACGCAGTGTTATAGGACGAGCTGTATTTAGCTGTCTGTGGTGTTTGGCGGCTGCTTCCACTTGCTTCTTAATTTTGTTTAGGTTAGCAACCTCTTCGAATTCACCTTTTTCAAGAGCCGTTTCTAATCTTTGCTCTTCTTCATCTAGTGAAAGGTGTAGAAAAGGGTCAGTTGTGTTACTACTTTTCATTATTGCCTCCTTTGATATATCTTTTCGTTAATGCTCTACTCGGGTACACAGTTTTTAAAAAAATTTCCTTTTTTTGTGGATTAATAACATATGGTACTGCATATGCGTATCTTCCAAGCTTTACCACATATAAGCGTTGCCTTGCTCGTTTCTGACTCGTATGAGATATATCAGCAAGTAGATTTCCCCTTTCAATTGACTCTAGTATCTCGTCAAAACCTACTCCTCTGACAACTTTTAGTAATTGATTTTTCTCTTCACTAAACCGAATACCAAAAGTCATACATTGAGTGTACTACATGTACATTTATTGTCAATACACTGTTGCTATCCGCCCCAGCCCATAAAGGCAAAGACATTCTATCTACCGACCTTTATAAAAAAGGCTAAAAATAGTTTGAATAATCCTACTTCGTGAAACAAACCAGTGAAACTGCAACCTCAATACTCGGCTCGAGCCAGATAGAACATTGACAATTATATACAATATCTATACAATTTACTCATACAAAGAAGGGAGAAAGCCATGGCTACTAAAACACTAAATATTGCACTGGACGAACGATTACTTAGAAATATAGACAACGCGGTTAAAAATGAAATGGGGACTCGGAGCGAATACTTTAGGCGTCTAGCGCTTGCCGACTTAGAACGTCGTAAGCGCTGGCAGGAATTGTTTACAGCAGGGCGGGCTGTTGCCGATAAAATGAACATTACGAGCGAAGAACAAGTATATAAAATTCTCGAGGACTAACCAACTGTGGTTCCAACGCCCAGGCCTCGAGTAGTTATTGATACAAATGTCTGGATATCCGGCTTGGTATTTGGCGGGTTACCAGGCAAGATAATCAAGCACTTTATAAGTGGCGATATAATTGTCATCACCTCCGAAGAAAACTTGAGTGAACTCAGAAGAAAGGTTCACCAAAAGTTCCCATTATTTGCTCCCCAACTACCTATATTAGAAGCTTCTATCAAAGAGCTTGCTATAGTAGTTAAACTAGGCACTTACAGCGTTAATATAAGCCGAGATGTTGACGATAACAGGTTTATTGAAACAGCCCTAACCGGTGCGGCTAGCTACATCATTTCTGGTGATAAAGACTTGCTGGTGCTTAAAACGTACCAGAAGCTTACAATCATTAAGCCTGCTGATTTTCTGAAAATACTATCATAAATTATTCTGTGCTTTTTATGGTTCGAAGAAGGCTAGCCGAACGGTTGTCGCTTGGTAATTCATTATAATATTGTTATAATGAAAGTATGATAGAAACAGAGCAAAAAATTATTCGCATTGGGTCAAGTGACGGTATTACGCTGTCAAAGAAAGATCTTGCAACCTTGGGCGCCAAACGCGGTGACATTGTAAAAGTAAGGGTTGAGCTTGCTAAGCCAAAACGCCACGACCAGTTAATGAATGAATACGATTCTTTTGTTGAAAAGTATGGCCAAACACTTAAAAACCTTGCCGATCGATGATTTTCAGATATCTGACGGCAGAAGAGATTCTACGACTTCATCACCAGGTAATTGAAGATTTTGGCGGTTCTCATGGAGTGCGTGACGAAAAACGTCTATTATCTGTAGTAAAAGCACCCCAACTTATCGTATTTGGTTCTGAACAGTATGAGGGAGTGCATCAGAAAGCTGCTGTGTACCTTCGGAATATTGTTGGTGACCACCCATTTATTGATGGGAACAAACGTACGGGCATAACTGTCAGCAGTGTGTTCTTGGCACGCTCTGGAATTACATTGACAGTTAAGCCAAAGGTCTTGGAAGATTTTGTAGTTGGGGTGGCCGCCAAACACCTGGACATAAATGAAGTAGCTACTTGGCTTAAAAATAACTCAGCCAGATATTTCTAGTAAAAAGAACTATTGAAGCAAAAAATAGTTATTTCCGGCTAACTAAACCCTCCAAGAGTTGACAGATAGTAAGTGTATAGTGTACAGTCTAAATGTACAATTAAATTGAAAGGTTTAGTGGTTATGGGTTCAAAAACAATTTCTGCGTCAGATTTAAGAAAAGGATTAGCTGATGCGCTTGACGCTGTAAGCAATGAAGAGATACTAATTGTTACTCGTCGTGGAAAAAAGGAGCGTGCAATTATAGACTTGGATCGTCTTGAGGACCTTCTAGCTAGTAGTGACCCTGAGTATCTTGCGAGAATAAAAGACGCCCGGGCAAGTACTGAATATTTCAGTCATGAGGACGTATTTGGAAACATATAATGCCTGCCTTTGTATTGCTATATAAAAAACAAGCAGTGAAGGATATACAGAAACTTCCAAAGCAAGTTCAAAAAAGATTAAAAACTAAGCTTGAGTGGTTTATTAACCAAGAAAACCCCCTTAAGTTTGCATCACCCCTAACAAAACCCGCAGATGCTGATTATAGGTTTCGGGTTGGCTCGTACAGAATTCTATTTGATGTTGAGGGTAGCAATAAGGTCGCTATTCTACATGTTCAGCATAGGCGTGATGTTTATAGAAAATAATGCTATTAACTAAATATCGTAGTCTATATATACGTAAGTATATAAAGAGGGTGAATTTTTTTATTAATTTACCCCTGTTAAGTGTTGAATTTATAGTTATTTTCCTAAATAACCATAAATATACTTAACGTGTTAAGTATTATTCTTTTTCTGGCAGGGAAGGCATAATGACCACGTGGCGGTCCCTGCCCTCGCCGCGAGATTCTGTACTTAGACCATGCTCTGCTGCCGTCTGGTGAATTGTTCGCCTGTCGGCCGCCCCCATTGGATTAAGTTTATACTCAGCGTTCTCTTGTTTAACCTTGCTTATCCAATCTTCTGCCTTTTTGGCTAGGCGATCTGCTCTTTGCTTTTTGTAGTCTGCTACATCAACTACAACACGCGAGAATGCAAAGTTTTCATGTTTTAGGGCAGTAATGATTACTGACTGCATGGCGCGCATGGTGTCGCCCCTCTGCCCTATTAAAAAGCCGTTGATTCTGGTGGATGGTACGTGAAGCTCTATAACCTCATCATCATTTGAGGTTGCATAGACGTCAATGTTTACACCAAAAAAAGATATTAAATCCTCTAGATATTTTTTAGCAAACTGAATTGCTTCTTCCAATGAATCATTCAAACGCTCGCCACTATGACCACCGTTTGGTTTTGTATCGTCTTGCATAATTTACCTCCTACGCTTCTTATTTTTTTTGGAGGATTTCTTTTTGGTTTTTGGTTTTTTTGGAGGAATGACTTCGCCTTCGATAACTTCACCTTTTGAGGTTGTGCCTTTAGCAATTTTACTAAGCTCTTCTTCGTCTTGACCCAAAACTCTAGCTTGCTGGAAAAGCGCTGTTACACTAGTAGTTAACCAATAAAGTGGTAAGGCGGCTGGCAGACCAATTGTAAAAATAAATACAAATGAAGGAATCATAAACTGGGTAAAGCGGCCAGTTGCGGCTGCCATTTCGCTTTGGTCGGCCTGTTTGCCTTCGCTGGCCTCTTTTAAAATATCCTTTAGTTTTTTAGCGTCTTTTTGTTGGGGCATCAGTTGCTTGCCCTGATAAAACTGAGTTACTGCACTAAGGGCCACAATTATAAATGCTGGCAAGTAAAAACCAGCCTCGCCAACTGCTGCTCTGGAAAGATCAATAACACCAAATAGCGAGTTATCAAACTTTGACAGATCGGCCGACACCTCTTTAATCCAACCCAGGTTATGAATAAACGGATACGTTAGGGTGTTAAGCGTATTTGGGTCTTGAATTAACTGATTTAACGCACTGTCTAGTGCTATGAATATAGGAAGCTGTATAAAAAGTAGTCCGATTGAAGCAAACGGCTTAATTTCTTTTTCTTTATAAAGCTCCATTTGCATCATTGATTCTTTGCGTCTATCGCCAGCAGCGGCTTTTTTGATTTTTTTAAGCTCAGGTTGAAGCTCGCGCATGGCTTTGGCATGGTGTAATTGTTTTTTAACCAGTGGCCACATTAGCAGTCTTACCAAAACTGTAAAAATAATTATGGCAACACCAAAGTTATGCCCCGGTAAAAGAGCATATATTGCGACAAGTACGTTAAAAATCGGCTGCACAAGCAGTGTGTTAAACATTATTTCTCCTTGGTATTACTATCATATCACGCAAAACACCCCAGTTAATAGTGGTTTAGGTTATATTAGCTAGCTTTAGCAGTTTGGCTACTTGTCTTTTTAATTCTTGTGGCGGAAGCAAAAGTATTTTGTCTTGATAAACAAAAAAAACTAGGTCATATGGTTCTTTTAAATAAGATTTGTATTCGGAAACGACAGAGTAAATCCTGCGACGAATCCGGTTTCTTTTAACGGCTGACTTGTGAACTTTCTTGCTAACAATTACCGCCACCCGGTAATCTTTAGACTTTTTATTTAAAATATACTTTAGCGCTAAATCGGGCTGTCTAACAACGACGCCCCTTTTAAAAACAAACCTTAAGCTCACGCTTCCGTGAAATCGGTGTTTTTTAGTTAACACATTTACCTCGTTACGGCGTTAGTTGTTTGCGGTTCTTTGCTCTTCGGCGTTTTAGTAGTCTTTGGCCGGCCTTGTCACTCATTCGGTGTAAAAAGCCGTGTCTTCTTGCACGCTTACGTTTCTTTGGCTGATATGTTCTTTTTGGCATTGTTTACAAACCTTTCAAGTTATTCTGATTGTGTTGTTGTGCTTTGGTAAAATACACAATATTTACTCACCAATTCTAGCAAGTTTTCCACTTTTAATAAAGTATTTTCCACATTTTCTAAGGTGTTATAAAAATCTGTGTATAACTCCACCTCTATTTTTAAGGTTTTTAATAAAATGTCCTCTTGTTGTTGAAATGGCTGTGGAAAACACTGCCGTTGGTTGATATAGTTTTAGGTACATATGTCTCAGCGAGGGTATAGTGAAGATAAGATTTGGCAGGCGGTCTTGGGCGAGATCGAACTGTCTGTTTCGCGTGGCAGTTTTGTAACTTGGTTTAAGAACACTTCTTTGGTTAGACGCGAAAACGGCAGTTACGTGGTGCAAGTGCAAAATATTTTTGCTAAAAACCAGTTAGAAAGTAAGTATTCTGAGCTTATCAGAGCCACTCTGGAAAAAAACGGTATTGAAGGGCCTTCACTATCTTTTAGGGTTGGAAACCCTAGCAAGGTTCATAAAAAGATTGAAGACCAGCCGATACTTGTTAAAGACACTAAGCGGCAGGTTAAAAAATCTGGTAATGTGCTGTCCCACTCCTATAGACAAGGCTTAAACGTCAAGTATACCTTTGAAAGTTTTATTGTTGGTGGAGCAAACGAGCTGGCTTACGCCGCTTGTCAGGCTATAGCTCAAGACCCCGGCAACAAGTACAACCCACTGTTTTTATATGGCGGCGTAGGGATTGGTAAAACCCACCTTATTCAAGCGGTTGGCAACCAGGTACTAAAGAGCAATAAAGAAGCGCGGGTTATATATATCTCTACAGAACAATTTGTTCAAGAGTTTCTTGATGCAATTAGATATAAAAAAAACACCGACTTTGCTGGTTACTACAGGGGCGCCGATGTTTTGATTATTGACGATATTCAGTTTATTGCTGGTAAAGAGAAAACCCAGGAAGAGTTTTTTCATACCTTTAATGCACTTCACCAAGCAAATAAACAGATAATAATTAGCAGCGACAAGCCACCTAGGGAGATTCCTACCCTAGAGGAAAGACTGCGTTCGCGCTTTGCTTGGGGTATGAGCATAGACATGCAAACTCCGGATTTTGAAACACGCTGTGCGATTATTCAAACTAAAGCCTCGGCAAAAGGCATAAACCTTGGCGTCGATGTAGTTGAGTATCTCTCCCAGGGTGTTAGAACCAACATAAGAGAGCTTGAGGGCACTCTTAATCAGTTACTAGCACTTTGCGAAATGAGAAATATTGACCCTGACCTCCAAGCAGCAAAAAACTTACTGGGCGGCACAAAAAATAGACCTAAACACATTAGCCCCAAGCATGTGATAGAGCGAACAGCCAAGTTTTTTCATATATCCACTGACGACATACTAGGCCCAAAACGAGACAAGGATATTGTTGTGCCCCGCCAGGTAGCCATGTACATGCTTAGAAACGAGCTACATTTGAGCTTTCCTAAAATTGCTAGAGAGCTGGGCAGAAAAGACCACACAACCGCCATACACTCTGTTGAAAAAATTGAACGAGAGCAAAGCCAAGACGACACTATTAAGCAAGCTTTGTCACAAATTAGGGAGAAGCTCTATGCATAAATACGTGAACTATTTGTATAAAACTTGTGGAAAGCTGCTTGGTTTTTACACACAAGATTTTATACAAAATTATGCTGTGGAAAAGGGCATAGGTTTTTACACAGCTTTTGCATTGTTCGTAAACACACTTTTACATGCCCTTGTTTTGACTACCCAGTCTGTTTTTAGTGACATTTACACACTTTCAACAAAGCCTATAACTATTACTACTAATAAATTATATAAAGGAGATTATTAATGGATGTTCAAGTAACTCAGGAAAACCTTAACAAGGCCCTAGCCAACGTTGCCAGGGTTGCTAGTAGCCGATCCACACTCCCTATTTTAAACAACATTCTGGTAAAAACAGAAGATAACAGGCTTAGGCTTTCCGCAACAAACCTTGACATTGCCCTGTCTCAACATATTGGAACAAAAGTTAAAAAAGAAGGGTCATTAACGATACCAGCCAGGCTTTTTCAAGACTTTGTTAGTAACTTACCAAAAACAACCATAAGACTAGTTCAAGAAGACGCTAAGCTGCATGTAACAGCGGATAATTATAAATCGACAATAAACGGCATGGCATCCGATGAATTTCCAGTAATGCCCTCTATACAGAAACCACAAAAAATTAGTGTCCCAACAACTTATTTAAAGAAAGCCTTACAGCAAGTTACTTTTGCGGCATCTAGTGATGAAGCTAGACCGGTTCTAACGGGAGTTTTACTTAACACAATCGACAGTAAGCTGTTTATTGCTGCAACTGACAGCTACAGGCTAGCGGAAAAAGAGGTTGTAAAAACAGACAACCAAACAAAGTTGCTTGTTCCTGTTTCTGCTTGCCAAGACTTGCTAAGAATAATTGACGAAAGCGAAGGAAGCGTTGAAATTGAATTTGACCGACAACAAGTAAAGTTTACTGTTGGAGATGCCGAGCTGGTTACAAGGCAAATTGACGGAGAATACCCTGACTACAAAAAGCTGATACCAACAAAATTTCAAAATAAAGCAGCTGTGTTAAAAAGAGACCTGCTTTCGGTAACTAAGATTGCCGGGCTTTTTTCTAGAGAAAACGCTGGCAGTATTGTTGCTTCTGTTGATGATGCGACTAAAAAGCTGACCATAAAGTCTATTGCCTCACAGGTAGGAGATAATATTTCTGAAATTGAAGGAAACACCAATGGATCTGGTGACATAACGCTTAACTCACGTTACCTAATTGATGTACTTCAAGTTTTAGATGGTGACCAAGTAGAAATTTGCTTTAATGGAAAGCTTGATCCAATAGTCGTGCGCGACCCAAAAGAAAGCTCGTACACGCATATTATCATGCCCCTAAAGAGCTAGGGTTTATAGTAATAGCTATGGTTATTACATCTGCCAGGCTGCAAAACTACAGAATATATCAAGACAGTTCATTTGAGTTTGATCCAGGAGTCAATATTATTGTTGGCCCGAATGCTAGCGGAAAAACTAATTTACTTGATGCAATATACTTTTGTGCAAGCGGTTTTCAGCTTGTCAAAGCTAAGGATCAAACTATTATGAGTGGTAAAAACTGGGCTAGGGTTGACTGTCTAACAAACACAAGCCAAACCAGAATAATAAAAGTAAAAGAAAACACAGAAATAGTTATTGATGGCAAAATATATAAACGGTTACCACAAAAGGAGAAAATCCCAACAGTTATTTTTGAGCCAAAGCACCTCTACTCTATTACAACCTCGCCAGAGATGAGGCGTGGCTACCTTGACGATATCCTAACAGGAGTAAGTCAGGACTTTGTAAAAATCAGATCAGGGTATCAAAAAACACTAAGACAAAGGAACAGCCTTCTTAAAACTGGTTCTATGAATGTAAAGAAACAAGTTTTTGCGTGGGACATTAGGCTAAGCGAACTTGCTGGTGAATATGTTGATCACAGAATAAGATTAATAGATAGAATAAACAAACAAACTAGTGAAATATATAGTGCCATAGCATCAAAAAAACACAACCTAACAATTAATTATGAGACAAATACGGCAAAAAATAATTACGCGGATAATATGCTAGCTAACCTCCAAAAAAACATTGAGATAGACTTAATTAGGGGCTTTACGGGCACTGGCCCACACCGAGATGATATAAGCCTCGTTCTGGACGACAACGACATAAGAGAGCGGGCCTCACGCGGCGAGACGAGGAGCACATTGTTAACACTCAAAATAATAGAGGCGAAAAT
>JAGQMZ010000022.1 GCA_020428405.1 Candidatus Saccharimonadota bacterium
GATGCCAAGTTAGACAGACCAAATGGCCCAGAAATCGTGATAAGGCCACCTATTGGTAAACGCTCCGAATACACCAGCGCTGGCTACCCTATAGCATCCAACGTACTACTAGCTGGCTGGGAGACCACTGTAATGAACTTAATAGGCGAACGAGGTGATACTGTTACAAACTCAGGCTGGGCTTGGTGTGAAGCAACGGAGAACGCTGGGCTAAATGTGTTTGGTAATAATGGGTCGCATGTTGATGGAATCTATTATGAGATTGTTTATAGAGATTTTGCCGGTGGATACAGATTTGGAGATAGAGCAGGAATACGATCAGATGGCGGTTCGAGAGATAAACTTGACAGTAGAGCAACATTGACTATTGTTGGTTCAATTATTACCGGATCGCTTACTCCAAAAACAGATCCTAACGATCCTGACTGGGACATACATGCCGACACTCTTCAAGTATGGTACGCAAATGGTGGAAAAGGTAAAATAACTGTAAATGATTCCGTAGTATGGGGCTCCTATGACAAAATGTATAACGGTATCGGCTTAACCCTGACAATGAATAATGTTTATACTATAGCCCCCAGCTATATTCCTGGAATTTACAATGGGCCGGATGACGTATCCATTTTAAATAGCAATGATATTTATGGGGTCGTAACGTCAGGTGCATCAATCGTACGAAACTCAACCTATATTGGTGCAAATAACCCAAATGCGCAGCTCCAAATTGGCAACTCCGAAACTTACGATTTATTTTCCTACAATAACTATAAAGATCTTGGTGGCAATACGAAACTAAACTCCATACCGCCCCCACCTCCTACACCCTCTCACACTCAGCTGGATTCTATTTGGTCACCATAGTCTTAAAAAATACTATTAAAATTTAAGCTTCTAGCTCTGTGATAAATTTATTGATATATGGAACGAATGATTTTGATAGTTCGTGGCCTGTCATAATAGGTGTAACTTTAACTAATTTATTTGCATCTTTAACTTTTGTTAAATTCTTTTTAACAATTAGTGGATCAAAAACCCCGTACAAAATATGGGTAGGTTTTTTTTGTTTTTTTATGTCTTCTAAAGAGGTCTGGTGTATAATGCTAGCCTCTAGGGCGGCCATGTAAACACCTACATTATCTTTTGTTAGCTCAAAAGACTTATTTAAAAACTTCATTTTTGTAGCAAAGTTTGCAGCGTCAAGAAACTTATCTGGATTATTTATAGCTTTTTGATAAAATTCTTTTAAAATCTTATTTTTTTCTGGCAATAATGTAAACCTTTGCTGATTATCATAAAGTGGCGGACTGCAAAGAATCATACCCTTTACGATAATTGGATAGCGCTTGGTCAACTCTATTGCAGTTAAACTACCCATAGAATGCCCAACCACAATTAGTCGTTGACGAATATTTAGTTTAAGCAACGTTGCCAGCACCGAGTTAGCCTGAACAGAAACATTGTACTTCATCTTTTTTGGCCGAGGAGATTTACCAAAACCTAGCAAATCTATAGAAATAACTCGTAAATCTCCAGACAAACCCTTAATAATTTCATCCCAGGCACTTGCCGACTCGCCAAGACCATGAAGCAAAACTAATGTTGCTTTGGGGTTATTGGGCTTTTTATCAAAATGCACATTAAGTTGATACGGCACCCGCAGATATTTATGTATAAAAGTTTCTAACACAAATATAATTTTACACATAATCTAGTACTTTGTAATTAAGCAAAAGCCAGCTCTCAATAGACTAGAAGAGTACGTGAGTTTTTCTATTTATTAACCACGCACCTATAAAGTAAGCAATCACTCCATAAATGTAGCTAACATCCGTTACATAGAGCTGGCAAATTACAGTCGCCGTGCTGGCAACAAAAGCCGTCGGGAATATCAATCCGCCCCGGTAACCACTAGTTTTCGACCAAACAATCGTAATAATTTTTATAATTGCAACCGTCAACAAGCCATACAATCCTAACTCAGATGCTTGATTAATCATTGGCATAATCGACTGATTGCCTGTAAACCTAACTAATGGACCGCCAACTATGTAAAGTATTGATAAAACTCCGCCAGCAATTATTGCCTGTTTCTTCCAGTCTCTACTACTTAAACGCTTTTTATTTGCTTGAACAGTCGTTTCTAATTTACCCATCAGCCAAGTTAAGGCAAACCCTGAGGCAAATACAAATACTAGACCTACTAAGTGGGCTGGCTCGAAATCCCAAGAATAGTCTGGCGCAGCAAAGTAAGAAGCTGGCTCAAGTAAAGTTAGAACAAAATAAGTTGAACCAATTCCAATAGCCGCAAAAATAAGGATTCTAATATTAACTTTTGCCTTTGCCTCGGCAGCCCCTAAATAAAGCCCTAATAGACCCGCAAACATAGAGCCAAAAAAGGCTGTGAACAATGATGCGACACCAACTAACCCAAGCAAGCCCTGCATACGCTTATCGGTTTTTAACAGATTCTTGGCAATCAACGCACCGACTAGCATACAAGACGGAATCAATATTGCTTCTGGGCCAAGCGACGCGCCTGCTAGCAAAGAAAAGTAGCCAATTATAATTACTTTGCCGTAGTTTGATAATTCTACCTTTGGCAACCCACCAAGCGCTTCTTTGTCATCAGATTTTTCAGATTTTGGGTCTAACAAATGTCTGGAACCAAAATATACAAAAGCTAGTGTCAAACATAATATTGGTACAAGCCACCAGTTTGCATCTGTATTAAAAACGTCCATCCAAACAAAATCTATAGACTCATGTACCGCAGTCTCAAAAACAAAGTATGTCAGAGCAACCCCAACACCCGTAGCTACGGCTCCAAATGCCAACTTTACTATCCTCATGATTTTATTATATATCAGCAAACTATAACTGCTTGTAATTATTTTTTGATAGGACTCTTTTTTCTAGGAACAAAACAAAAACAACACCCACTACAAAAATAATTAGTGCGAGTAATACAGAAGACACTGATTCAGGCATAAAATACTCTGTTGCACCAGATGATAATTCTACTTGCCAGGGCCATAACTTTCTTAATGACCCAAGCATCAACCCAATCAATACCGCAATAACGTAATTATAGTAATTATTTAGCAACCATTTCAGTAAGTGCGAAAACAAGGCCAGTCCAATTATCGCACCACTCACAAAATACACCATTTCACTAATATTTCTTTCTGAAACTGCGTTGATTACGTTTTTATATTGACCCAACAATACCATTATTAATGAACCTGATATTCCCGGTAAAATCATAGCAACTATAGCGATCATGCCAGTAATAAAGAAGGCTACGCTGGACTCGGCTCCGTTTAACGGCGTAATACTAAGAATCCAGAAAGTTACTACAGAGCTAGTAACAAAAATTAAAAAGTACTTTGGCTCCCAAGTTATTCGTTTTGAAATTATCAATACAGAACCAAAAACTAGGCCAAAAAACAACGACCAAATAAAAACCGGCTGATTGTCTAGAAGGTAAGTTATTACGCCAACCAGTGCAAATATAGCAGTTATTATTCCAGCAAAAAGTGGCAGCAAGAATGCAAATGGAATAATATGAAAAGCTTTCTTAATGTCGCCTCTCAGCATTTGTTTTGGGAACTTACCAGTAACAACCGTAATACTATGGAGCAGCTCGCTATATATCCCAAACAAAAGTGCAACCGTACCGCCTGATACACCCGGCACAAGATCAGCCGTACCCATGCATAAACCAGTAACATAAAGTTTTAATTTAGAGTTTTTATTTTTTTGACTATCTTTTTTCATTACTTTTAAGTATACACCACATATTAAACGTAATTTTTCGGCTAGTTGTTTTTTTTGGTATACAGTAAATTAATTACTTTTTGAGCGAGATATTTGGCGCTGTCTGGCGGCAATTTCCTTTTCTTGCTCATGTTCGGTTTTATCTATCTTAAACTGAATATATTTAATTAGTGATGAAAAGCCCCACATTATAAACAAATAAATTATAATGGCAAACATAGCCGCAACATCAAAGTAGCCAGTTTCACCAATTGGCCTGGATTGAAATATGCCCCTAAACGGGTTCAGGTAATCTGCAGATGTTTTATAAACAAATTCCACAAACGGCGTTGTTGGGTTAGCCGAAAAGGCTAATAAAAATACTCTAAGTACCAGGCTTATTACCCCAATAATTACCCACGCATACATAATGTATGCTATAACCTTACTAATCCTTAAATATCCCGGAATTTCGATTTTGTTACTATTATCTGTTGCCATAATATCTCCTTAGAATTTTACTATATTTATAGTATTAAACACTTATGAAATTTTAGCAAATCCCGCAGTGTGATTTATACTAATAATTAAGTATGAACCAGAACAAAAATTTACCACCGCCACCCTTGGCAAAAAAGTCAGAAGACACTTTATCATATTCAGATATCGATAGCGTACCAATAAATTTACTCGAAAGAGCTAGCGGATATTGGCGGCTTGTCTACTATAAGCGTAGGCAAATGCACGATGTTAGTGTGCGTCAGATATTACTAGGTCAATTCTTTATAATTATTTTTGTTGGAGCATTTAGCGTTATGGTTGAGGGAAATAAAGATGCCCTCCTGCTTGCCGGTGCAACGCTAATTTTATACCCTAGTCTGACTGATCTTCTTGTATCAAACTCGGCCGTTCTTAGCGCAGTAACCCACCATGAATATGATCAACTTTTAGACAAAAAAGTTACGGCAGTAGTTATCAGCACACTAAGGGCAATTGTCGCAGCAGTGCTTGCCAGTACGCTTGTTGGTATAGTTGCAGGATTACTTGGCTACTGGTTATTTGAAACACCAATCCCCAACACTATTAAATTAGCCACACTTGCTGGCTCGATTGCGGCAATAGTTGGCCTGCCTCTTATACAATTTATTACATTTACTGCTCGCAACCTACGCTCTAATCCAGATGAAGTTTTGCCCCCAATAGAAAATGCATTCTTTAACGTACTAATTTTAGTTGCAATTGGCATAGCCTCAAGGATACTAATATGAGCTTACCAATAGTGCATCGAAAATTCCTACCGCTTGTTTTTGTTTCTGCTGGACTAGCTTCAATAAGTTTACTTGGAGGACTGGGCCTGCAAGCGGTTAAAGAAGAGTTGATTGCATTCACGCCGCTAATTATTGCCCTGCCAGCCATGAATGCCATGGCAGGTGATTACGCAACTATTGTTACCGCTCATGTTGGCGACCCAGAGACTCGAAAACAAAATATGAAAAAACTCTTTGTAGCACTTGTTATATCTTTACCGTTTAGCGTAATTGGCGTAAGTGCAATTAGCTTATTCATCGCGTCAATCCAAGGCTATACATTAACTACTCAACTTACCAAACAATTTATACTTTATATTGCTTTAGCTTTATCTAGTGTAGTTTTAGTAACTCTGATATTGATTTCTATAATCAACCATATACTTAAAAAGCAGCCCTATAGTAGTGATGACATCCTAATTCCTGTAGCAAACACAGTTGCCTCGATTCTTACGTTAATCAGTTTTGCAGTTATTATTACTTTACTGCGCTAAAGACACTTCAATACTAAATGTCGAACCCTCGCCTAGCTTGCTTTGGGCTTTAATTTGCATACCCTGCGCATGAGCTAACCTTTGAGCAATCGAAAGACCAAGCCCGTAACCCATTTTTTTACTGCGTGCAGTATCAGCTTGATAAAACCTATCAAATACATGACCTAACTGAACCGGGGAAATACCAGGACCGCTATCTTTAACAAAGATAGTACCGTATTTACGCGATTTTTTTGCACCGATCTCTACTATTGAGTCACTTTGACTATACTTAATTGCGTTTTCTATCAATATGCCTAATATTTGGCCTAGGCTCGGCTGGTGAGCAAAAACTTTCATGTCTTTTTCGACAGTGACAGTAAGTTTTATTTTCTTGTTTGCAGCTTCTGTTTTGTACTTGTTAGTTACCTGCAAAGCTAATTTTTTAAGATCAATTTTAGAAAAGTTTTCTTTGGCAATCTTTTCATTTTTTGTAAGAGTAAGCAAGTTATCAGTCAGTACGGCCATAGCTTTTACCTCATCAAGATTGCTAGCTAAAACTTCAGTTGCTTGTTGCTTGGTTAACTTTTTGTCTCTAAGAGCCACTTCTGTATCACTAATAATAGCAGTCAGAGGTGTTCTGAGTTCGTGACTGGCATCTGACGTAAAACGCTGCTGGGCATCATGAGCATCTTTTATAGGTTGCAAGGTTTTACGGGCTAAAATATAGCTGCCCATACCACCTGCTGTAACTATTATTAAATTTGCAAAAACCAGTTTGCCAATAATTGACTCTTTGGCGTCTTTGTATTGTTCAAACCTCAAAGCATCAATAACCGGCTGCCTGAATCCTCTTTGCTCCAATTGTCTTTCCTGTCTGTCAAGCGCTCTGCTAATCTCGTTTGTTGCTGCCCAAAATAAATTAACACTAAAAAATAACGATATAACACCTATGATACTGGCATACATTAGAGCAA
This sequence comes from Candidatus Saccharimonadota bacterium, assembly GCA_020428405.1. Classification (GTDB taxonomy): domain Bacteria; phylum Patescibacteriota; class Saccharimonadia; order Saccharimonadales; family JAGQNJ01; genus JAGQMZ01. The sequence continues at coordinate 6,517 of JAGQMZ010000022.1, forward strand.
GCTTTATTACCGATTTGCCGTATAAATCATTCATGATTCTATTTTATAGCCAAAGCCTCTTACTGTTTTAATAAGTGCGCTTTTATATGGCTTGTCTATTTTGGTTCTTAAATAACCTATGTAGGCTTCAATCGTATTGGGCAAAATATCGGCATCAAAATCCCATACATGCTCACGAATAGATTCTTTGCTAACAATCCTACCTTGATTTCTAAGCAAGTATTCAAGTAAGGCAAACTCTTTTTTTGATAATTGAATAATTGTACCAGCCCGTTGTACTGTTGTCTCCACTGTATCAAGCTCCAAGTCATCACAAACTAGTTTTTTCGATAAGGTTTTTGCTGGTCTCCGCATAAGCGCCCTGACGCGCGCCAACAGTTCATCAAACGAAAACGGCTTGGCTAAATAATCATCTGCACCTTTATTTAAGCCAGTAACTTTATCTTGTACTGCATCTTTAGCTGTAAGCATTAGAACCGGCGTATTCTTTCCTTCGGCCCGAATTTCTTCAACTACCTGAAAACCATCTTTTTTTGGCAGCATTATATCTAGAATTATGGCATCATAGTCTTCATTTATAGCCTCAAGCACCGCTGACTCCCCATCATGAACCATATCGACCGCAAACGATTCCTGTTCCAGTCCGCGCTTAATTGAGTTGGCAATTTTTTGATGGTCTTCAACAACTAGTATTCTCATGATAAATCCACTCGCATTTTTATTATAACCTACATGGTTAAAGCGGATTTAAATCCGCTTTAAATCCGCTTTTCGATACACTAACAGATGAATTTCTGTTACCACCAGGTGGGCACCTACTCGCCACCCCCTCTATGGCGATGTCCGCCTGGGCCGCCTTTATCAGGCCTTAGGTCTAGCTCGTCAAAAGGAATATTGTTCTCCTCTGCCCAAGCCTTAAACTCTTCACGTTCTTGTTCGTGCTGCTGCTTACGCTCTTCACGAGTTAAATCTTGGTCGCGATTTTCCTCGTGTTTTTGGTGCTGTTCTTCGAGTTTTTGCTCGAGAAGTGTCTTCTGCTCGGCGGTAATTGTACCGTCGTCTACTTTAGCTTGAAGCTTCTCGTTCATCTCGGCTTTATGTTCAGCTTCCCTCTCGTCATGCACTTCGTCAAACACGGCTTGAACTTCGTCTTGGTTAAGATTAAACCGGCTAGCGATTTTCTCAACCAATGAGTCTCCATTGTTATCGGCACTGACTGTGGCGCTCATGCCAAGCACAGACGCCCCTACAACAGTTAGCGCCAAGGCTGGCAATATCATTTTTTTAGTTATGTTCACTCATCCTCCTTTACTTGCTTAGCCTGCCCCAGATAAATCACGGTTGTATGACTTTTTGTGATACCCGTTCAGCAGGAACATTATTAGACTAAACTTATAACCTTAAAAAAGCCTGAGAATTGCTATACTTAAGTAATGGCGATTAATCCAACGTGTGATAAATGCGGTAGTGAGCTGGTAGAATTTGGTGCTATAATTTTAAGCCCGCCAGATAAAGATGGTAATGTCAAAAAACTTCATATCTGCAAAGGTTGTTACAAAGAACTAGCCGAATGGCTTAACTAGTGCGCGTTAGGTTTTCTCTACCCCACTTCATTACTTTTGTCATCCAAATAAGCTCATCCCAGGCTTTTTGAACCCTATCGTTTATGGCAGAATCCTGAATTTTGCCGTTTTCATTAAAGAGTTCTTTTGAACGAGGAAACTGCATATCAGCAAATGTATCTACCATACCAAGCCGTCTTGTAACTAGTGCCAAGCTTTGTATAGCTCTTACCCCACCCCAGTCACCAGAAGAAACCCCAGCCAACGCCACGGGTTTATGCTTATAATTTTCTAGCTCGCTATCTAGCATTCGTTTTAACGTGCCAGGAAAACTGTGGTTATACTCTGGCGTAACAATGAAAAAACCATCAGCATTTTTAGTAATTTCTGTATAACTTGGGTCTTTTGCTTCTTTACCATCACCCTCCCCAGGGAAGGTAAAATCTTTTGGGTCAACCAGTTGAGTTCTAATACCTGGTTGGTTATTGCCAATTTGCTCTACTAGCTTAGCTGCGTAGATACTTCTGCGACGCTCACGTGTTGTTCCAGCAATAACAGGGATAAACAGCTCGTCCATGAACCCCCCTAGCTCAAACCAAGCACTTTATCTATTTGTGATTTATCAAAGCCTAGAATGCCTACCTTTTTGTCGCCATCATCGATAATTGTAAATGGCACGCCAAGCTGATTACTCTGCTGCATTAATTCTTGCGCATATTGCGGGTTTTGATCAGCTAGCTTTTCTTCAAAGTCTATCTTTTTACTTTGCAGGTAACTTTTTAGCATTTTGCAGTAACCACAGGTGGTTGTTGCATAAATTGTAATTTTTTTAGACATAATTCCCCCCTACCTATTCTTACTAACCACATTGTTAATGTCTTTAACAATGTCGTCATCTTTTAATACATAACAAATTTTTTGGCCGGTACGTTTTTTATCAACCAAACCAGTCATTTCAAAGTTTTTAAAATGTTGGGACACCGCAGAAACCGATATTCCAAGATTGTCTGCTATCTCTGATACACAAAGTTCTTGATTTGAAGAGAGTAGCTTGAACATCTTAAAGCGAGTTTTATCGCCAAGCATTTGCATAGCAAAAACCAAGCGCTCTTCTTTTGGTGAAACTTCTACTGGCTTAACGTTGGCCATGTATAGTATTTTAGCAAATACTTAAAGCTTGTCAATTATTGTTGCTCTTCGTGATATAGTAAAGTTATGGATACACAGTAAAGGAACAAATTTTATGGAAAACATGAAGTTATATGTCTTTTTAGCACAGCTTTGTGGCTACTTAGGGCTAGGAGTAATCTTGGGCTATATTTTGGGTGAGGGTAGCTCGCGTACTGCAGTTTGGGTTGCCGGACTATTAATCTTTATATCTGCCATATTTATTGGGATGAGCCTTGCCTCTCGCTCAGAAAAGCCAAAGCCACAAAAAGTTGACTCAAAAGCTAAAAAAGATTCTAAGTAGCTATTTAGAATT
>JAGQMZ010000023.1 GCA_020428405.1 Candidatus Saccharimonadota bacterium
TTTATTTTGTAGAAAACGGTTCATTATTTAAAAGAACTTTGGCTGCAGACGCTACCAATAACTCAGCAACTACAAGTTGCCCACCTAATTTAGCCACAACCGAATGTCCGGCTGATAAAGAACTACTAAAAAATGTGACCAGCTTTGATGTAAAATATTTTAACGAACAAAACGATGAAGTTATCCCAACCGAAGCACGTTCTATAGAGCTGACTGTTGGTCTTGCCAAGAATCAATATAATCAGCCGGTTACTGCTACATATACGACAAGGATGGTATTTAGAAATGATTAGTAAATTACGAAAAGACCAAAAAGGCGTAATGCTTGTTGCTGTAGTAATTATTGCTGGCGTTTTAGTTGTTATAGGCTTCTCAATTATGAGTTTTACGCTTAGTCAGTATTCGGTTAGTAATAATAAACTGTTCTCTGCAAACGCCTTAATGGTTGCAGAGGCAGGTATTGAAGATGCTCTGCAAGAGCTTAATGCTGACACCGGTTTTACTGGCCATACATCCGAACAAACATTCTTTGACAACGAAAACCAAGGCCGGGGAACATTTACCTCTTCAGTTGCAGAAACCGCAGATACCAATGCTAAGGTTATTGAATCTATAGGCTATGTATACCGGTACGGTAAATCAGAAGTTGAGAGTTCGCGAAAAGTAAGGGTGACAATTGTTGGCACAGAGTCTGAGGGTTACTCTGTGCACACTGGCCCAGGTGGACTACTGCTTGGAGGTAGTGCAAATATTACCAATTCTGATGTGTACGTTAATGGATACATTAATATGACAGGGGCAGCAAAAATTGGTACTTATGATCAACCGCTTAATGTTAATGTTGCACATAATAATTGCCCCGAAGGATCATCACCAGGACCTACTTTCCCTACTACGTGTACCAGTGGCCAGCCGATTTCTACAGCTTGGAGCACAAAGATTTATGGAACAGTCTGTGCCACAAACCAAACCAGCAATAATTACCCTAGCGGTAACCCAAGTGGGAATATTTTACCAGGCAGTACCGGACAAGGCTTAGTACTAGGCTGTACAGCCCCACCTGTAACTACCCCTACCTACAATAAAGCTGCTCATGTAGCCGCAGTAGAAGTAACTTCAGGTAGCAATAATAACACTTACGTGTGCAAGAAATGGCCGTTTGAAAGAACTTGGCCAGCCAACCTACAGCTTAATGGAAATGTAGATATTAAAGGTTCTTGTGATGTAACGATAACTGGCAATGCATATATAGCCGGAGATTTAGAGCTTGGGGGTGCATCAAAAATTCGCGTGGCAGACAGCGTTGGCACAAATAGGCCAGTCGTATTAGTTGATGGAAACATTGATGTTGGCGGGTCAGCCGATATAATTGCAAACTCAGAAGGCACAGGTATTCATTTTATAAGTTATAAAGCCCTAGCTAGCTGTGACCCAAACTGTACTAGTCTTTCGGGCAACGACCTATACAACTCCATGAATAACATGACTGTCGATATTGGTGGAGGTGTAAACCTGCCTGGAATTATTTTCCAGGCATACTGGGGCTTAATTAAAGTTAGGGGCAGTGGCAGTATTGGTTCAGCTATTGGCCAAACTGTCGATATGAACGGCGCCGGCACCGTTACGTTTGGTACAGCACTGTCATCAGGCGATAGAACCTGGACCATATCGAGCTATCAACAAGACTACCCAGATTAGTTTTACTTAGGTTTTTTTGACTTGCTAGCCTTAGTGCTTATTGTAATCTTTTTTGGTTTTGGCAGTTCTTTAAATGGAATATGCACCTTAAGCACACCATTTACAAATCCTGCATCTACATTTGCTGAATCTGCATTACGCGGCAGTGTAAATCTACGATAATAACTACTTACGCTTTCTTTAACCAGATATTTCTTGTCTTTAGCTTCTTCTCGTTCCTTGTGCTCAGCTGTTATTTCTAGTTCGCCGTGATGTTGCTCAATATTAATTTCATCTTCTTTAAAATTAGGTAGATGAGCTTCTATTGTAAGGCCTTTGTTATCACTATAAACGTCAGTAGCTGGGCCAGACAACACTGATTTAGAACCCCCAAAAGTATCATTAAATAAAGAGTTAACCTGGTTATGTAGGCTGTTTAGCTCTGCAAACGGATCCCATTGTATTATTGCCATAATAATCCTCCTTTTTTAATTTATGTGGCTTACCACACTTCTAATATAGAAAACTAGCACTCTCATGTCAAGAGTGCTAAGTCTTTATCTGACAGTAATTTGTGATTTTGTTGTTTTTTCAAGTATATCAAGCAGCGACTCGTTACTTATTACGGCTTATCCATAGCAAAGAGCATTTACTAGTAACCTAAATCATGCAAGCACAAGCATTCTAGAGTAGTTTCGTAGCATTTCTAGATATTGTTGTTTACTGAATTATTGAAACCAATACTTTTGTAAAAAAATATAAGAAGAACGAAAGAGCAATAGAGCCTAAAGTTGCATATGACAATCGTATCAAAACTGTCGAGAAAGGAGTCTTCGTTTTACTAGAATCATAAATTATCTTTAAAAATAGGATTGCTAACAACACTGGAAAAACAATGAAAATCATCAGAATATCAGCAGCATCCCCAGAGTAGGCAAAAGCATAGTTATTAAACATAACCTTATCTTATCACAAGTTTGGTACACCGGGAGGGATTCGAACCCCCGACCCTCTGTTCCGAAGACAGATGCTCTAATCCGCTGAGCTACCGGTGCACGTCGAAAACTTATTATAACAGATTATTTGTGTTTTTTCTGCGCTGGAGCCTTTGGCATTGGTAAGGCTTTAATATTTTTTGGTTTTCGAGCTAGTTCAATGTTTTTTAGCAAACTCCTTGCCAGGGCTTCTGCTTGTTCTAGACCCATACCAACGCGTGATATTATTTGCGGCTTATTGTTGCCGGCACTAAGTTTAAAATCAATAACCACACCGTTTTTGTTAGCGCTAATATGCGCACTATCAGAGTAACTCACCCTGTTATCAACCGGAACAACCATCATAATCTGTTTTAACAACTGCTCTTCGTTCAAATCTTTTGTTTCTTCCTTTCCGTAACCGGCCAGCTCCCAAAGCGTAACCGCATCTTTATCTTTAACATTAAAATGATTCATAAGTAAAATTAAAATGTCTTCGTCTGGCAGTTTACTTCCGAATTCTATTTCCTTGAGTGTAAATTCATCTATTTCAACCGCCGAAGAGACTTCTAATAAGCTCTCTTTGGATTTTTCTCTAAGAGTTTTTATTTGCTCACCAAACAATTTAAACGGACGCTGATGCGATGACCTCATGTACTTAAATATGTTACGCCTTTTATGAGTGAATGCAAGGCCAAACAAGTTATAATGCTACTATGAAAAAACATAAGAATATTTATTTAAAAAACTATACCTCTTTAAAGGTTGGTGGCCCAGCAGAGACTTTGCTTGAACTAGAGGAAGACGATGATTTGGTTGAGTGTTTGCAAGAAATAACTGGGCAAGTCTGGGTATTTGGCAGTGGCACAAACTCTCTAATTTCTGACAAAGGTTTACCAGGAACAGTTATAATAAATAATTGCGGTAAATTTAAGGATGATGATACAACAATTACTGCCGATAGCGGAGTGAATTGGGATCAACTTGTACAATTCGCTATTTCAAAAGACTTATATGGTCTTGAACTCATGAGCGGTATTCCGGGCGGAGTTGGTGCGGCCATAGTTGGTAACATTGCAGCCTATGGTCAAAAAATAGCTGATACTTTTATTGAAGCAACCGTTTTTAACCTTAAAACACAAGAGATAAAAACACTCATAAAAAATGATTTAAAATTTGATTACAGAACTAGCTCACTTGCTTCAAAGAAACATGACCTAGTTATATTGAATGCAACTTTTAAGTTATCTAAAAAACCAACAATGCAACTTGAGTATGATTCTGCCCTAAACGTTGCTAAAGAATTACAGCTTATTCCTCATTCTTTAAAAGACCGCCGTACAATTATTATGGAGACTCGTAAACGTGCTGGCTCTTTGCTAACAAAAGATGCCCACGCAACAGCAGGATCATTCTTTAAAAACCCGATAGTCAATCAAGAGCAAGTAGACTCAATCCTAAAGTATGAAGAAGCCGGTATTAGCAAACAACAGTTGCTAAGACAAAACAAAATCCATGGTGGTAGCAGTGTTAGAGTTTCAGCTGCACTTGTGTTGTTAGCTGCAGGTTTTAAACGTGGCCAAACCTGGGGCAATGTTCGCTTGCATCCAGACCATATATTAAAAATTGAGAACACCGGCAAAGCTAAAGCTCAAGAAATTCATGATGTCGTACACTTTATTACAGGCACTGTAAAATCACGACTTAATATTGATCTAGAGCCAGAAGTCCGCTTTATTGGTAGTTTTAACTGATATAAAATTGTAAACTATAAGTAATAATGCACCGAATAAAACTTACCTGCCCTGAAGACGGCGATATAGAAGTCCTTACAAACCCTTTTGGCCAAAAAGTACCGCCAACAATTATTAAGTGGGGCACTGAACTATTACAGCCTCAGTTGCGATACAGGTGCCCAGTATGTAAGTACGTTCAATTAACCGAGCTAAATGAAACAGCCGTAAAAGTTTTAGAGCAAGGTACAGATATTAATACCCAGCACCTTGAAAGCCCAAAATATGAAACTCCGACCAATACGGACACTATATGCTTGAACGATCTTTTAAATTTTCAGATTGACCTTGAGTATATTTCTAGCCCGCAAGATACGAACGAATTTTAATTATCACTAGGTAACGGAAACCTGCTTGCGAACTCTTTTACCTCAATACTTAACGTGTTAAGTATTTTTTCATCTTTCCTGTTCTTAATTGCTTGTTTCATCCACTCAGCAACTTTTTCCATGTCGTCTTCTTTTAACCCCCTAGTGGTGATTGCTGGCGTACCAAGTCTTAACCCGCTCGGCCTAAACGGTGGCAATTTATCATTTGGTATGGCATTGCAGTTAGCAGTTAAGCCAATTGTATCTAAAATCTCTTGCGCCTCCCTACCGTCAATTTTAAAGCTTTGCGTCATATCAATCTGAATAAGGTGATTATCCGTGCCATTTGTTACTAATTTAAAACCACGTTTCATGAGTTCATTGGCAAGCCTGCTAGCATTTGCAATAATTTGTTTGGCATAAACTTGAAAATCAGGTTCTAATGCTTCATTAAATGCAACTCCCTTGGCAGCGATAGTGTGCATATGTGGGCCTCCTTGAAAGCCCGGGAAAACCTCTCTATCAATCAATGTTGGCAAATTTTCTAGTGTCTTTTCTGGCGCCTTTAGCGGATTAGTAACTTTGCCGTTGCTTAAAATCAAGCCACCTCTTGGGCCGCGCAAAGTTTTATGAGTCGTGCTAGTAATAACATGGAATCCAAAATCAAGCGGATTTGGTAAAGCCTTGCCGGCAATAAGCCCTGCAATATGAGCCATATCGGCCATTAACATTGCACCGACTTCTTTGCCAATCTCTGCAAACTTTGCATAGTCTAAATTACGCGGATAACCACTAAAACCGGCCAATATGATTTTTGGCTTTTCTTTTAGTGCGACCTCGCGCATTTGCTCATAATCAATTTCGCCAGTTTCTAGATCTTTAATGCCGTAACGCACAAAATTATAAAGTTTTGCACTACTTGTTATTGGGTGCCCGTGGGTCAGGTGCCCACCGTGATCCAGCTTCATGGCCATGACAGTATCGCCAGGCTCAAGCCAAGCCTGATAAACTGCAATGTTGGCTGGTGCCCCGCTATGCGGCTGAACGTTTGCATGATCTGACCCAAATAATTGTTTTGCCCTATCGATTGCTAATTGTTCTAGCGGATCCGTGTTATCTTGCCCGCCATAATATCGTTTACCCGGGTAGCCTTCTGAATACTTATTGGTAAATACGCTACCCAGAGCATCAAGCACATCAGCACTAACGTAATTCTCTGATGGAATTAGCTCTAACCCGACTCTTTGTCTTTTTGTTTCTGCTTCGATTAAATGCGCAACTTTCTTATCCTTCATAATATCTCCTGTTTATAGTTTGCTTAAGAAAATAATTGCGCTACAACATACCAGTATTGTACTCTATTAACAGACAACAATAAAACAAAAAACAGGTGTTGTATTTACACCACAATTGATATAATAGCCCCACATGCAAACAACTAATGAGAAAATTGGTAACCTAATTTACCATATAAGGCAAGAACGCGGCTTAACCCAGGCAGATTTTGCCAAACAACTTAGTACTAGTCAGTCTGCCGTTAACCGTATTGAGCATGGTCGACAAAACTTAAGCTTAGACATGCTAGCTAGGATTTCTGATGTGCTGAACAAACCGCTTATTAGCATATCTGGTGGAGCTGTTAATCTGCGAGTAGAGGGCGGGAGAGAGCTTTCAGGCGACATAACCTTAAAGAGATCTAAGAATGCAACGGTTGCACTTATTTGCGCCAGCCTACTAAATAAAGGCACAACCAAACTACTTAATGTTCCTAAGATTGAAGAAGTCAACAGACTAGTTGAAGTTTTAAAAAGCATGGATGTGTCCGTTCGATGGCTCGGCACCAGTCTAGAAATTAAACCACCAGAAAAACTTAACGTGTTAAGTATTAATAAAGCTGCAGCCAGAAAAACCCGAAGTGTAATTATGTTTATAGGTCCGCTTATGCACCACTTAAGCAGATTCGATATTCCATATGCTGGTGGGTGTGAACTTGGTAAGCGCACAGTACTACCCCATCTTTATGCATTAGAAGAGTTTGGTGTAAATGTTTTTACAAAAAGTGGTCATTACCATGTAAGTGTAAATAAAAAGCAGCCTAAACGTTCAGTTGTTCTATATGAATCTGGCGACACAACAACAGAAAACATTCTAATGGCAGCTGCCGGCTTTGAAGGCGAGACCACTATTAAAATGGCTAGCGCAAATTACATGGTGCAGGATTTATGCTTTTTCTTAAAACGTCTTGGTGTAAAAATTGACGGCATCGGAACAAGCACCTTAAAGGTTAAGGGAGTTAAGAAAATTAAAAAGAATGTTAGCTACAGCCCAAGCGAAGATCCGGTTGAGGCTATGACTTTTATTGCAGCTGCCATAACTACAAATTCATCAATTAAGATAAAGCGAGCGCCGATTGAATTTTTAGAACTGGAGTTACTTAAACTAGAAAAAATGGGGCTCAACTACACGATATCCGATAGATACAAAGCCGCTAATGGTCATACAGATTTAGTTGATATTACTATTCAAAAACATAACGGCAGTTTGTATGCCCCACTTGAAAAAGTCTACGGCCGACCATTCCCTGGCGTAAATATTGATCACCTACCCTATTTTGTTCCAATTGCGGCAGTTGCCAAAGGTCGTACCTTAATTCATGACTGGGTTTACGAAGATCGAGCTTTAATGTTTACAGAAATGAAAAAAATTGGTGTTAAGCTTGAGCTAGCCGACCCACATCGAATTTTTGTTGATGGACCAACCGACTTTAAGCCTACTGACATAGTTGCGCCTAGCGGTATTAGACCAGCAGTAATTATATTGATTGGTATGCTTGCAGCGCCCGGTGTTAGCATGCTTCGAAATGTCTATACTATAAATCGAGGTTACGAGGACTTAGCAGACAGGCTAAACCAGCTTGGTGCCAAAATTACGGTTGTACACGAGCTATAATTATTTAGTTAGAAGCTGTTGCTCTTTTTGGAGAAACCCATGCCCCACCTGTTTTAACTTTGCGTAGCATCTTTTTATTATCTTTTAAGCATCTGATAATAGCTACCAATTGAACAATATTCATTATGTAAAAAACAAAGTACATGATTGGCGAGTACAAGCTTAACCTAAACTTATCTTTTGTTTTGGTGTGCTCATCTGGCCAGATTGTCCATAAAACATAAAGCGTAATTGTAAGATACGCACCGAGCATAGTTAATGGGCTGTCTTTTACGATACTTAAGTAAATTATGTACATAAGCAATATAGGCTCAACTAGCAAGACAAGTTCACTAAAAATTGCCATCGGCAAACGGTACAAAGTAAGCATACGGCTATAAATTTGATCATTATTTCCAATCATTTTGCCATACTTAATAATGTTTTGAAGCATGCCAAGCTTCCAGCGATAGCGCTGTTTAAACAAAGCCTTGTAGGTTTGAACACCCTCGGTTAAGGCTAGAACATCAGAAGCGTAAATAATTCTTTGATGAAGATTACCCTTAGACACAAGTTTCATACTTAAACCTATGTCTTCTGTCTGAGTGTCTGTATCATAAAATTTTGCACGCTTAACCACATCCATCCTATAAGTCGAAGCAACGCCGCCAATAATAAACTCACTATTTGTTAGCGTATAAAACTTTTTGGAACGATAGCCAATCATGTGCTCAAACTTTTGGAGCAATCCAAGCATTGTCCCATTTTCTTTAACTTGAACGTTTGCAGCCAGCCCAACAATTTCTGGATCTTCTTCAAAGTAGCGAACGGCATTTTTTATACTGTTTTTTGCAATCTCAGAATCTGCGTCAATGGTCATAAGTAAATCTCCCTCTGCATATTTTTTTAAGGCGTGATTCATAGCCTCGCCCTTGCCTACGTTTTTTTGTTTTCTTAGTAACCTTATGTTTAGATGTGGGTGATCTTTCATGTATCGCCAGACCAAGCTACGTGTCGTATCCGTAGAAGCATCGTCTACTACTAATATTTGTAACTTTCTATATGAGCTTTTCCTAACTGATTCAAGGGTTTTTATTATTCCAGACTCTTCATTGTGGGCCGGAATCAAAATAGTAACTAGCGGGTGCTTACCTCTTTTAGCTTTTGGCAAGTGTCTTTTTCGCCATATTTGTTTAACGTCATAGATGTTTGCACCTGCAATGTAAAGACCAAAATGAATTGTGTTAATTAAAGCAATAACCACAAACGCATAAAAAGTGATATCTTTAAGCATTTGTTACCCCTATAAATTCATAAACAAAAAGTGTACGGTTTTCAAAATTGGCACCACTACATGTTTGAAGAGTTAGTTGGGGCGGTCCTTCATAATAAAGTAATCCATTATCTGATGGATTAGTAGTGTAAGAATACTTAAATCTATAAATAAATTTTTGATTATTATCTGTTGTTACAAATGCTACACTTCCCTGCTTGATATTTAATAAATTTGAAAAAACGTTTTTTCTGTTATGGCCATAAATAAATGTGTTCCCCGAACTTTGATTTGGCTTTGACGACATAACCGCATACTGAGCAGAGCTCTTACTAAGTGTCCATTGCTGGTTTTTGTAGTTATAGTAGCCGTCTTTTACGGGCAACGATATGTTGGCATCTAAAATTTCAATGTGCACAGGTCTACCTAAGCCAGATTTAACTGTCGGCTCAACCA
>JAGQMZ010000024.1 GCA_020428405.1 Candidatus Saccharimonadota bacterium
TTTATATGCCTTGCCTAGTACTAAGTTAGATTTTGTAAATAAGCCAAGTTTGCTAGAACCTTGCTCCCAAAGGCTTGGCCAAACGTAGTAAAGACCGAGTAGTATTACTATTGTCCCTGAAATAATTTGCCAAACACTTTGAGGTACTCCTAGTAATGCAGTAGTTGCTTTTAGGAGAAGAGTGAATACTATAATCGAGATTGCTAAACTTGCGGCAATTAGTAATGGCCTGAGCCATTGTTTTGACTTTTGTTTTTGATTATCTATTAAGGATCCACCAACTATCACAGGTAACAGTGGTAGGACGCACGGTGCCGCAACTGTTAGAACTCCTGCAATAAATGATAAAACTAGTAATGCCATAGGTTATAGGAGATTATTAGCCACTGCTTCCCAGCTAGGGTCATCATATGCTATGAATTTGGATACAATCTCGCCACTGTCATCTACCTTGACTAAGGTTGTTTGTAGTGTAACGCCATACTTTTGTTTTAAGTCTTGGCTGGTGTCGTAATCTACTTCAAAAACTGTCACATCAGAAGGCAAGGAGGTTTGTTTAATATCTGCCTCAAGTTTTTTGCATTGTGGGCACCAATTTGCGTGAAAGAAAAGAATTTTTGTACCCGAAGTGTTGGCAACAGCTTCAGGTGAGTATTCTTGATATGAACTTGCAGAAGCGGTGGTTGTTTCAGTAGTAGTGGTAGCAGGTGCTTCAACAGGACTGTTACTAGAAGAGTTTGTTGAGGTGGCATCATCATTAGTTAACAACAAAAAACCAGTTCCCCCAGCTATTACAACAATGATACCGATTACTATAAGTAAAGTTTTATTCATGTGTTTAGTATAACAAACCTTTAGATTAGTATTTGACACATTTAAGCTTAACCGTATACAATTAACCTAAAGGTAAACAGGCAATAAAAATGACAAATGCTTTAAGGAACACAAAATTCGCAATAATAGCGACAGTTACACTACTTGTATTAATGGTCGCACTAACAACAGGCAGGGCAGAGGCAGCATGTCCTACGGTAGATACTTCTAGGGGTACGGTAACCTCAACCATTAATGTGCCCTCATCTGGCAATTATAGAGTTTGGACCAGGATGCAAGCATCTAGCTCGACAAATGACTCCTATGTATTAGAAATTGACGACACTGTTTGTGGTGTTGTTGTGGGTGACACGGGAGTATCAACTAGTTCTTGGCAATGGGTAGACTATAAATCAGGCAGTACATCAAACAAGGTAACTGTTAATCTTTCTGCTGGACAGCATACTGTTAGAATGATCGGCCGAGAAGACAATGTAAAATTAGATAAGCTACTATTCTTATCTGACACAAGTTGCACACCGACCGGATTCGGTGAAAATTGTGAAGTAGAGACCGACACTGAATCTCCAAACATCTCAATATCATCACCAACAAATAATTCATCAATCAGCGGTACAGTCATAGTGCAAGCGAATGCAAGTGATAATGTTGGCGTTACGAAAGTCGAGTTTTACATTAATGATACGTTGCTAAATACAGATCTCCAGAGCCCATATAGTTACAATCTAAATACAGAACAGTATACAAACGGCTCTTATAGGCTCAGCGCCAGAGCATTTGATGCTGCGGGCAACAATAGGAGAAGTGACGAAATTACAATAAATATTAATAATGTACTACCTGATACAACTCCACCTCAACTTTCTATAACCTCGCCTGTAAACGGAGGTGGGCCGGTGTCCGGAACCATAAATGTTTCAAGTGTGGCAACTGACGAAAGCGGCATAGATAGGTTGGAGATTTTTGTTGACAATAATAAGGTAGCAACGTTGACCAATTCGTTTACTTATCAGCTTGATACAACACAGTATTCTAAAGGCAGTCATACAATTAAGGTAGTAGCATTTGATAAATCAGCAAACGCTAACTCTGCAGAAAAAACAGTAACGATAAATATTGATAATGGTTCTACAACTCCTACGCCTAGGGATGCAGATTTTAATAACAGCGGCGAGGTTGACCTAGGAGACTTAGCAATTCTTATACTAAATTATGGAAAGCCAGTAAGTGTTGGCACGAATGGGGACTGCACAGGTGACGGCGCGGTAGATCTAGCTGATCTTGCTACACTGATATTGCTTTACGGAAGGACAGTCTAAGTGGCTAAAAAAAAGAGAGGACTAAACATTCCTGCGGTTGCTGTAATTGTAGTAATTGCCGCTGTGTTAACACAGGTTTTATTCTCAGCTTTTGCAGCAGCCTGTACCTTGAGGCTTTCACCTAATAAGACATCAGTTCAGCAAGGCGAGGAGTTTACAGTCACATTATCAGCATCATCAGATACTATTATATCCATTGCCGAAGCAAGAATTACTTATGACCCTGCCCAAGTGCAGATGTTACGTGTTAGCCGTTCAGGGTCTCCTTTATCAACTAATTCTCCAGGAACATCCAATGGCAATGGATTTGTACAAACCGGTGGCTTTGTATCACCTCCTGCAACATCATATCCCAGTGGAGATGTCTACATATCAACAATTTCATTTAAAGCTTTACAACCAAATGGTACAGCTTCAATAAATATAGACCAGGGTGCCTCAAAAGTGTATTCAGCAGTTGATGCAAGTAATATTTTGAGTGGTGTTAGTGGAACGAGCATTAATCTTAGTCCTATCCAAGTCGGAGCATCTAATCCAGGCTCATCAAATAATGTATCCTCGGGTTCAACAGATACAGCTGGTAGTACAGGTAGCACACCAAACACAAACGGCACTACATCTTCTGGCGCGTCAGGTTCAATAGCTAGTATTGCAGATGGTAGCTCCGCACCTGGTTCACTTGAATCTTATGCAACATCAAGTTCATCTCCAGATCTCCAAGAACCTGGGAAATCACAACTTGGTACTAATCCTAGCATACTGAATAGGTTGTTCTCTTGGGTGCGTGCAGTGGTGCCGTTTGTAGTAGTACTTTCATTAATTGGGGTAGTTGTATTCTTTGCTTCCAGAAAATTACAACATCATGCTTATCCTAATACTGTTTCGGTAGGTAGTAGTGTCAATGGTCCAACTTCAACAAGTAACGGTGTATCTAAAGCTCCCACAAAACCTAACACTGGGTCTGCTGGCCCAGGTTTTGGTGTTTTAATAGGTAAAGACAATCAAAAGAAGTAAGTGTGTATTCTTATTTTTTACGATTTTTTGCAGACTTAAAGTTTCTATAAGCTAAAACTCCCCTAACTGTAATGCCTACAACTGCTATTAGCAAACCAACGCTTAATGCAAAAAATCTAACCATAGATATTGTAATTGTATCAAAAAAAAGCTCACAAGGAGCCTGTATATAATGGGGGTGCGCTCAACTCTAACTTAAAACCTCAACTAGATGAGTTAAAGAGGTGGCGAAAGCTACTAGAACAACCATATGGTAAGTATCTAACAGATAAGAGTACTAACTTCTAGATTGTAGTAGATAGTTAAACCTTAATAGAAAATAAAAATTGTCGTGCTCATTATTAGGGCTAAACTTTAATCTTAAGTATGTTATCAAAATGTGAAGAGAACCTGTCAAGCCTTGCTTTTGATGCTTTAGCAGAATCAACTGCATAAGCCCTGATCGCAGTCCTTACAAAGGATGTAAGCTCACGATTTTCGTAGTAAGTTTTTAGTATTTCTGGACTAAACTTTTCCCAGAATAAACCTGGCAGGCCATTACCATCGTCGGGCGAAGACATCTCAAACCGATTTGTAAGTCTCTGAGCGTAGATGTCGATGTTCTTGATGTCTAAGTATATGAATAAAAATGATCTCCGCCAGTCACTTATGATTTCGTTTAGGGTTTCTACGTTAACAATTGCACCTTCAATAATTACGAAGTCATGATTTTCCAGTGCGCTGCGTATTTCTTGTCTAGTTGCCTGCACGAAGCTGTTTGTAATAACCTTGTCATCACGTTTCTGATATGCTTCTATAAATCTGTTCTTGCCTTCTGGGCAGTCAAGTCTATATATAATTTCATCTAGCTCAATAATTGCACAGTTGTATTTTGTGCGTAGCTTATTAGACATTGTTGTCTTGCCTGTAGAAGTCTTGCCACTAAGGAACACCAGTTTGGGGTGTTTAGACTCAATTTGTTTGTAAATCAAGCTAATATCACTCATGTAATTATGATACCAAACAAAAAGACTCCTCAAACTGAGAAGTATTCTATAACGCTTATGCTTGGAGGGCCATCAGGGACTCGAACCCTGGACACCCTGCTTAAGAGGCAGGTGCTCTAACCAGCTGAGCTAATGGCCCTCAGCTTGTCTGGCCGCAAACCTGCTCTCTGACAGAGTCTCTGACTCTGTTTGCTCTTTGGCTCCTACGGTGTCAATCTCACTACTTTGTTCGCGCAACTGTATTTTACATACACTTATGCTTACAAATAGTGGCTTTCCTTGTATGAGCCTAAAGCCAGACAGTCTGTTGGCTTAGGGGCTTTGACAGAGGTTTATTTTAACAGGTTAGGCTAGTTATGTAAATTGTATTGCTTACTTTGTGCCAGAAACAAACTTAAACAAGATTGCAACAGCGGCGCTATACATAAAGACAAAATATATTGCAAACGGTATGCCTATGATTGTTAAAGCTGGTAATGCCATAACGATGGTTGCCCCTATAATACCCCAAACCTTACCTTGATGAGGTTGAGATTTTTCCCAGCTCATTTTAAATGCATCCATGGCACTTAGATTTTTATGTACTAAGTAATACGGTGCAAGTACTAACCTTGGCATTACAAAAAAGAATGGAATAATAAATAAAAGCAGACTGAATACAAGCGACAAGTAGATTAATATTGAAAGGAATAAAAGCTGCACATAGTATGGTGATGTTTTGTCAACTATCTGACCTGATTCAATCTTTTTTTTGAAAACACTATAGTACATAACAACTGTAAAGAAAGGTGCAAGCAAAAAACTTGCAATGCCACTAAAGTTATCATTACCGAATATTATGTTTAAAATAATAGAGGCAACTATAGATATAGCGATAAGTACCAAAATACTACTTATGTTTAGCATGATTGCTTCTTTTGATGTTTTATAAACGCCAAACGCTCCCGGCCAATTTTTTGAAATTGCGGTTTTTTCTTCTTTCATAGAACCCCCTAGTTATAAATATAATTTTAGTGTATCACAAGCAGCGATTGCTGTAGAGTTTACTAACTGTGCTTTTTCTGTGATAAAATGTACCTCTGATGAAAATTCTTAACGGTTCAGAGATTGCCGGATTTATAAAAGAGCGCCAGGCAAAGCAGGTTCGCTCATTAAAACAAGCAAACAATATTCAGCCAAAGCTTGCCATTATTCAAATCAAAGATGACCCAATAATTAATACTTACATAAGACTTAAGAGTAAGTATGGTCAAGATATTGGCGTTGAAGTTCTGGTTTATAAAATTAATCAAAAAGATGCCACAGCGACTATAAAAAAACTAAATCAAGATGACGATGTTCATGGAATAATTGTTCAGTTACCAGTTAAAGATACGCAACAAACAGATGAAATACTACAAACGGTTAGTCCAAAAAAAGATGTCGACGGTCTGGGCAGCACAAAGTATTTTGACCCGGCAACACCAATGGCTATATTGTGGTTGCTCGCCGGTTACAATGTTGATCTTAGGCAAAAGGAAATATTGCTAATAGGGCAAGGTAAGCTTGTGGGCGGGCCTTTAGAAAAAATGTTTAAAGATTCTGGCTATAACGTAAGTGTTGCGGGCAGAGACACCAAAGACCGTGCAGCAGAGGCAAAAAAAGCCGATGTTATCATTACTGCTACCGGTAGCCCGGCAATTTTATATAGCACAATGATAAAAGAAAATGTAGTTGTTGTAGATGCCGGCGTAGCAAGTGAGGACGGTAAGACTGTGGGTGATGTTGCAGATGAGGTCTACCAAAGAAGTGATCTTACCATTACTCCTAAAAAGGGCGGCGTTGGCCCGCTAACGGTCTGTGCACTGTTTGAGAATGTTATTAAAGCCGCACGATTGTCAGCAAACTAATGAAAATTGGTGTATTTGATTCAGGGGTAGGTGGGCAGTCGGTAGTAAATGCTATTCAAAAAGCATTACCAGAGCACCAAGTAATTTATAAAAGTGATTCAAAAAACGTTCCATATGGCAATAAAACGATTGATGATATCCATAAACTAGTCTTGCCAATACTTAACACGTTAAGTAATTTGGGCTGTGAGGTTATTGTTATCGCATGTAACACAGTCAGCACTAATTTAATTGAAGAATTAAGAAAAGAGATAAATATACCGCTAATTGCTATGGAACCAATGGTAAAACCGGCAGTCAAATTAACCAAAACTGGGACCATAGCAGTTTGTGCTACGCCAAGAACTTTGTCTAGTAAACGATATAACAAACTCAAGCAGTATTATGCAAAAGAGACGAAGGTAATCGAGCCAGATTGTAGCGATTGGTCTTATATGATTGAGTCAAACACAATTGATCAGCAAAAAATTAAAAAGTTAACTAAATATGTATGTAATCAAGGCGCAGATGTAATTGTGCTAGGATGCACTCATTATCACTGGATTGAGGAAGATATTAAACAAATAGCAAGCAACTATGCAACAGTTTTACAGCCTGAGCTTCCGGTAATAAAACAACTTAAAAAAGTTATTGCTGGGCTAGCCGCTTAACGGCCACCTTAAATTGGTCACCTCTGTCTTTGTAATCTTTAAACATATCAAAGCTTGCGCTGGCTGTAGACAGCAAAATTACGTCTCCGTTAGTAGCTTTTTCTGTGGCAGAGCTTATAATTTCATCCATTGTTTTTGTGGCATTAAGTGATGTGTGGGTAATAATATTACCACCAGGTGCGTTTTTTAGTAGTTCTAAAATTGCTGGGCCGGTTTCGCCTATGGCTACAACATGTTTTACATTTTGTTTTACAATTTCATCAACTAATGGTTGGTAAGATATGCCCTTTTCTGATCCGCCTACAATGATAATTTTTGGCTGTCTAAAAGATCTTAGTGCAACAATTGCAGTTGCCGGGTTTGTGCCAAAAGAATCATCAATAAAAGTAACATCGTTAATTTCAGCAACTTTTTCTAGACGATGAGGCAAGCCAGTAAAATTTTTTAGTACTTTCTTAACCGCATGCTTATTATGGCCAATTAGATCCCATGTTGCGGCTATTGCAGCGCAAACGTTCTCAATATTATGTCGCCCTGGCAGTTTGATATCTTTTGTGCTGCATACCTTGTGCTCGCCAAATTTAATATGGTGGCCATCGAGGTATACGCCCTCAGTGTTTTCTGGGGCCTTGTCTTCTGCAGGCACATCATAGCTAATCTTATTGTGGGCACGTGAGCTGCTGGCAATCTCTGTAGAATAAACATTGTTAGCATTATAAATTGCTATATTGTCGTGATCTTGATGCTTAAAAATCTGTCTTTTGCTATCTATATATTCAAAGAAGTTATTATGCCAGTCCAGGTGTTCTTCAGTAATCATTAAACATACAGCAATTTTGGGGCTGGATTTCATATCAATCAGTTGAAAATTAGCAAGTTCTAAAACAACAATGTCATCCGGGCTAATAGCCTGCTTAAGTAGGTCTAAGGGTGGTGTGCCGATATTGCCGCCAAGGTGAACTTTCTTGCCAGATTTTTCTAATATTTTTGCAATAAGTGTAGAAGTTGTGCCTTTGCCTTTTGTTCCAGTTACGCCAATAATTGGTGCCGGGCAGACATTAAAAAACTCATTGGTATTAGATGTTATCTTTTCTTTAGCTTCTTGATGATCTTGCAGGGCATCGTATAAGACTGATGGATGAACAGACGGACTTCTAACAATTAAATCAAAGTCACTTAAATCATGTAGATAAGTAACGCCGACTTGAGTACTAACTCCGGGGGGTACTTCAATTTGGGGGTTCTGATCGCAAACAGTTATTTCATAACCCTTTTTTTGCCAGTACTCTAAAGAAGACCGACCCTGTTCCCCGTAACCAATAATTGCAGCCTTCATCCTAGTAGTATACCTGATTGGTTGTTATAATAAACAAGCAATGAAATCTGCTGAGCCAACAATGAAAGATGTTTTTGAAGTAGTTACAAATTTAATGGAAACTACCAACGAAGGCTTTAAAAATGTAGATAAACGTTTTAATAAGGTTGACAAACACTTTGATAGACTTGAAGGTCGTATGGATAATCTAGAAGACCGCATGGATAGCCTTGAGGGTCGCATGGATAAACTAGATAGCCGTATGGATAGCCTAGAGCGTCGTATTGGTAAAATTGAGGAACTAGTTGAAAAGTTACAAAACGAACAAATTGCCATGAGTGCAGATATTAAAGATATATTAATGAGTTTAGATAAAATTGAAATCCAGATTGAAAACAATACCAGTAAAAATCAAGAGCTTGAAGAAAAATTACTTAAGCTTCATGAGTGGTGTATAGAAGCTGGACAAAAAATAGGCATTTCATACCCCAAACATTAGATAAAATGCATTAAATTAA
>JAGQMZ010000025.1 GCA_020428405.1 Candidatus Saccharimonadota bacterium
TGAAGACCAAAACGTTAAAAGCGAGGTTATGGTTGTTGGCAAGCAGGCGGCTCGCTTTATTGCCAAGTTTGACAACATTGAGGTTAAAAATGTTTACAGCAACTTTCCGGAGCACCCTACCCCTAATGATATAAAACCAATTTTAGACATAATTATTGAACGGTTTACTAAAAAAGAAGTTGACCTAGTGGATATTCTTTATACAGATTTTAAATCTAGCATCAGCCAGGTTGTAAAATACGAAAGGTTACTGCCTGCTGCATTTACGGAAATGCCAATTTCTCATGATCTAGAGCTGGCTGAGTTTGAGCCTTCACCAAAGAAGGTTCTAGATAGCGTAACTACCAGGTTAATTGAGGCTCAACTAAGCCAG
Source organism: Candidatus Saccharimonadota bacterium (assembly GCA_020428405.1). Lineage (GTDB taxonomy): Bacteria > Patescibacteriota > Saccharimonadia > Saccharimonadales > JAGQNJ01 > JAGQMZ01. The sequence goes on from JAGQMZ010000025.1 coordinate 374, forward strand.
GCGTTTTTAGAGTCCCAGGCTAGTGAACATTCTATGCGTATGATGGCCATGAAGAGTGCCACCGATAACGCTAGTGACATTGTTGATGATTTAACTCTAGAATTTAATACTGCCCGCCAAGCCAGTATAACGCAGGAATTAGCAGAAATAACCGGCGGAGCCGAGGCTATAAAATAAAGGAGAATTATGACATCACCTGAAATTGAGCACTCAACATTAACGGCTAAAACAGTAGACAGAGACTTCCCTTTGCAAGAGCCAGGCGGTGTTGCAGAAACAATAAAAGCTATATTAGCCAACGGAGATATTGAGGGGGCACAATTTTTATTTGATAGTTTGCATAAAGCTGATGAAACAACCGTCATACAAGTTGGCAGTGAAATTTTAGATAATCTAGATGTTAATCCACGAGAATTAGATCCGATACGAGCCTTACGTCTTGGTATAGAAGCCGGCATGCAAATTGGCCGACAAGAAGGTGCAAACGTGGTTGATGCTATAGTAAATAGAATTGAAGAAGGAGAATAAATGACAGTAAAGGAACAAACAAGTACAGGCAAAATCACACAAATTGTAGGTGTTGTTATTGATGCGGAGTTTGCCAAAGGCAAGCTACCGGCAATTTTTAACGCACTAGAAGTTAATAAAAATGGTAAGCGTTTAGTGTTTGAGGTTGCACAGCACCTTAGCGAAACGTCTGTTCGTGCTATTAGCTTGGGTTCTACTGATGGTCTAGAGCGCGGAAGCGAAATTAAAGATACAGGTGCGCCAATTAGCGTGCCGGTTGGCAAGGCCACCAGTGGCCGAATGTTTAACGTGGTTGGCGAGCCAATTGACGGCAAAAAAGATGATTTTAAAACTCGGGCACCGATTCATAAAAGTCCACCTTCCCTGTCTGATCAGTCTGGTGAAACAGAAGTTCTTGAAACTGGCATTAAAGTTATTGACCTAATCTGCCCAGTTACCAAAGGTGGAAAAGTTGGTTTGTTTGGTGGTGCAGGTGTTGGTAAAACAGTTCTTATCACGGAGTTTATTGATAACATTGCCAAACAGCACGGTGGAACATCTGTCTTCGCTGGTGTTGGTGAGCGTACCCGTGAGGGTAACGACCTTTACTACGAAATGGAAGAATCCGGTGTGCTAGATAAAACTAGCCTTGTGTTTGGTCAGATGAACGAACCGCCCGGTGCGCGATTGCGGGTTGGGTTGTCAGGACTAACAATTGCCGAAGGTTTTCGTGACGAAGGTAAAGACGTTCTGCTGTTTATTGATAACATTTATAGGTTTACTCAGGCTGGTTCTGAGGTGTCTGCCCTGCTTGGCCGTTTGCCATCTGCGGTTGGTTATCAGCCAAACTTAGCCCAAGAAATGGGTGCGCTTCAAGAACGAATTACTTCAACCAAGAAGGGTTCAATTACATCTGTTCAAGCTGTGTATGTACCAGCTGACGACACAACCGACCCTGCTCCGGCTACGACCTTTGCTCACCTAGATTCAACAATTGTACTTAACCGTGCTCTGACTGAGCTAGGCCTGTACCCTGCTGTTGATCCGCTTGATAGCTCGTCAACCATACTTGACCCAGAGATTATAGGTAAAGAACACTATGAGGTCGCGCGAGAGGTACAAAGAATCCTGCAGCGCTATAAAGATCTGCAAGATATTATAGCCATCTTGGGCATGGAGGAGCTTTCTGACGAAGATAAGCAAACTGTGGCTCGCGCTCGTCGAATTCAAAGGTTTCTAACTCAACCATTCCACGTTGCCGAGGTCTTTACAGGTAACCCCGGTAAATATGTTTCGCTAAAAGATACCATTGCCGGCTTTAAAGAGATTCTAGAAGGCAAACATGACGATAAGCCAGAAAGCGCATTTTATATGAAAGGCACAATTAAAGAGGTCAACTAATGAGTTTTGAAGAAGTGCCAGTTGATATATCGCAAGAAGAATTAAGTAAAATTCACCAAACTGAAGCTGGCGATGTAGTTTTGCCGGCTTCTATTGAGGCAATGATTTCTGAAAGCTTTGAACAGGATGAACAGCGAAACAGACGACTCGCAAATGTGGCAATGAAGCCCGCAAAAAAGAAAGATGTTCAGTAATGTTTGAGTCAGAAACTATAGCACCACACCCAAGGCACTCGTTAGAAGATGTTGATAATTGTATGAATGCAGCCGAGCTGTCTCATGCAGAAAACATCATTACACTAAGCCAAATGCCTGGCCTTAAATCAATATTTGAATCTATAGTAGATTTAGGGGACGATAATGCTTAGCTTTAAGCTGGTTACACTAGACGGCGTAAAAAACGAAGGCCAAATTTATGAGGCTATCTTGCCTACACCGAATGGCCAGATTGGTGTTTTTGAACACCACGCTCCGCTAGTTAGCATTATAGAACGCGGTGTTATTAAAGTACGCGTTAAGCCTAATGACCCAGATGATTTTATGGAAGTCTATGCCACCAACGGCGGTATTGTTGAAATCGCCGATAACGAAATTAAAGTCTTAGCCGATGAAGCTGATGCACCTGACGAAATTAACGAACTAGAAATGCAAAAATCACATGAGCAAGCTAGGCAATTGCTTTCAGAGGCCAAAGATCAAGTCTCGCTTGACCATGCACAGTCAATGTTAGATAGATCATCGGTTAGGCTAAAAGTGGCTACTATGAAACGGCGTAGAAGAAGTGGTGGTTCTCAGAACCCACCACTGTAAACCGCGAAAAAGCTGTATGGATTTAGACATTTGCCCTAAGCAACGTTGAGTAGTCTTACCGTCGACATTTAATAAGACACAGTATCAGGTAGTACAATCTGTGCTATTTATGCTTGCAAGAAAAATCGTTATACTTATATTAAATGAGCAAACCCGAACCAACGATTTCTAGTTATCGAACGGTTGTTGTGTCTAGCTTAGTTAGCGTTGGCGACATTGGGCTGAGTTTAATTGTTGCGGTAATAACCGGCAGTAGCGTGATGATAGCGCAAGGATTGCAAGGCATGGCTGATCTTACAACTACCCTGCTCCTTTTAGTTGGCGTAAAAAAATCTAGGCGATCTGCCACGCCAAAGCATCCGTTTGGTTATGGACGTGAACTATTCTTTTGGGTACTGATATCTAGCTTATTTGCGTTTTTGTTTAGCGGTGGCCTGGCGGCCTGGCGAGCAATTCAGCAAATCCTTAACCCGGGTACCCTGGAATCTATTCCGCTAGCTATTTTTATCTTGGCGTTTGGGCTAGTTACTAACTCTTATGCGCTTAGCAACAGTGTACGCCGGCTAGCTCAAGGAATGCAGGGTAAATCAATATGGGTGTATTTACGAAACTCTTCTTTGGTAGAAACTAAAATGACATTACTAGTTGATTTGATGGGAACGCTATCAGCCTTAACTGGCCTGTTTGCACTTATTGGTTACTTACTAACAGGTAATGTATTGTTTGATGGGGTCGGCGCCTTGCTTATAGCTCTTACAACGGCTGGCGGAGCACTATTTGTGATAGTTGACCTGCACGATTTGATTGTTGGCCGAAGTCCTAGCCCGATAGTTGTGGAAGCTATAAGAAAGACTGCATTAAAAGTGAGTGGTGTGCAAGACGTTTTAGATCTCCAAGCAGTTACTATTGGATCTGGCCAGTTCTTTGTGATTTTAGAAATTCACTTCTCGGATGATTTGAATACCGATGAAATAGAAAAGTTAACCGATACAATAAAAGCAAAAGTTATTAAGCAAGAACCTCAGGTTAGCAAAATACAAGTAGAGGCTGAAACGCCCGACCATGAACTTAAAAATAGGCGTCGCCGTCGCTAAGCCACATCTTGGTTAAACGGTTTATGGCTATTTGGGGCGGTCTGTATTTGGCCAAGCTCTTCTTGAAAGTCAGCCATGACGTGGGCGTCTCTTAGGATTACATATAAACTTACGAGACCGCTAGTGATTTTACCACGAAGTTCGGCATCGTTACCGGAATAACGTAAGGCTATGCGCGCCATTTGACGTTTTAAAACCGGTAAATCCTCTGATATGCCGCGCCATGTAAGTTCAACCTCGGTTGGTTCTTGCGGATAATCCGGTACACTTTCTAGTCGTGCAAATGATGCATCTGCCACATCTGATCTTAAATCGTCTTGGATACCGTCTCTGCGCATAATATTATTATGTACCTATATATATGGTGTGTATGTGACAAACATCACGCTAGTTGTGGGGCTTGAATTTTTTTATTAGGGGTGTATGATGAAATCTGTTTGTAAAAAATAAATGGGATAAATAATGGAACGAGAATTAGAAATGGAGACTTTTAGAATGCCAGCAACAATCGATGTTCGTGAAGAACCGTTAAAAGCAACTGATGGCACAACAATGACACCAGAGCAAGTAATGCAGCAGGCTGGCGCAGTGCGTGAAGCGCTACGTGATGTTAGCTCGGAAGCACCAGGTACGTGTATCGATGAACGTAGACGTGAAGGATACCTAAGTGGTGATGAAGGTCACGAAGCAAGATTTTCTGCACCCGGTGGACCAAATATTTACGGATTATACATGGCGGAGTTAACTGGTTATTTTGCTGGTAGAAACATAGATTCAAAGCAAAGACTCAATGAGGTAACAGGAGTTATTAATGACGCCGGCATAGAGTCAGGTGGACATAAGGGTTGTGCGGCTAATGCAGGTTTTAATGCGGTGCTTGGCTTGATTGCTGGCGATAATGTGGATGCTGGGCGTGAGTATGCAAAACAACAGTTGGGTAATGATTTTGACGAAGAAGCTTATAATGCCGTTGTTGAAAATGCTAGAATTGCCGTAGATGCTGGCACTTACGTTGAGTGGGCTGAAGATAGCCTTGCCCAAGAGTTGGGCGACAAAGCTGAAAAAGGCATAGAGATTCTAGGTGGTCAGCACGAGGGCCGAACTTTTGCAAGGGTTAATGTGGTTGGTAAAACAGTTGACCAAACAGAGCTTCACAACGCTGTTAACGAAGATACATTTATAAATGATGAAGGCTACGAAGAGCGTATTGAAAGCGCCATTGCCGGTGGCCCGGATGCCGAATGGAAACAAAAAGTTGCCAGACATGCGCGTGAAGCATTGCTAGCTGCATTATTCCCTGCTCTACCTAACAGTGAACTTCACCAAATAAATATTACTCAATAACTTGCTGTAATTTATACCCAGGATATTGCTAACTTGGGTATTTCGTAATATGATTTTAAAAACTATTTAATGGAGGGAGTTTATGCTGCTAAGCAGAGAAAAAATCACACCGCTAGTAAGTGAATTACTGGGAACATTTATATTAACATTTGTAGTACTTTCGGTAAGTAAATCTGCCATTGGTATTCCTTACTTTGTGGCTATTGCTGCAGGTTTTGTACTTTCAATGGCAGTTGTTGTGGTTGGCAAATATTCAGGTGCCCATATTAACCCGGCTGTAACATTTGGTTTATGGTCTGCCAAAAAAATCGGAACACTAAAAGCAATTTTATATATAGCAGTTCAATTTATGGGAGCAGCGTTTGCCTGGAGACTGTACACTTACTTGATTGATAGCACTATTCCGAATATTGCCAATACAGAATTTGATTGGCGAATATTTACAGCGGAAATGGTGGGTGCTTTGATATTTACATTTGGTTTAGCGGCGGCCATTTACCAAAAACTTGAATCTGGAAAACTAGCATTAACGGCCGGTGTATCGTTGACGGTTGGTATAATTGTCGCCTCGGCAGCTAGTAACGGAGTAATAAACCCTGCCGTTGCACTTGGAATTCAGTCTTGGAGCAAGGCTTACGTGATTGCTCCACTAGTTGGCGGTTTAATCGGTGTTAACCTGTATGCCTTATTGTTTGCTGGGGCAAACTTTGAATGGGTAAAGCCAAAATCGACTAAGCCAGTAACTAAAAAAGTTTCAGCATCAAAGAAATCTACTAGTAAGAAACCAACTAATAAAACGGCTAAAAGAAAAAAGAAATAATTAAAGTATAAAATAATCGTAAAATACAGCTCGTTTTTGCGGGCTATATTTTTTTAGTCAGTAAATCTTTTTCAAAATCTAGGGTGCCTTTTAAATCTTGGCTGTAACTGGATATGTCTGGTAGGTCCAGGCTAATTATATGCTGCCAGACAATACCCAGAAGTTGTTTAATTTCTTGCTCTTCGGGTTCATTAAAGTTTAAATAAAGTGGCGCTGCTAAAGTGTTAGTAGATAAATTAATTGGCTCAATAAACTCTAGTCTGGCACTTTTAACTCGATAGTTTTTATAAGTAATACTGTTTTCAATTAAAATTTTATATAAATAAAGCTGTTGTTTGTATTTATGAGCCTTGGTAGAACTACCCCATTTTTTTATTGGAGATCCAGTTTTATAGTCGACTATTTCGACCGTTTTGTCTTGTTGGTTAATTTCTAGACGATCAATTTTGCCACTAAGATGCGCATCATTAATAACCACGCCTTCTTCATAAAAGTTAACTTCAGCTTTAGCTGGTTTTGTGAATATTTTGTCATTTTTATTTAAATAAGCTTCAAGCGCATTCCGGCCTTTTTTTGTGGCTTGTTGTTTATCGTTGATTGCCATGTAGCGATGCCCCAGTTCCTTCTCATACTGTTCTAGAATTTGATTATTTCCAGGGCGGCCATGTGTATTAATTTGATTTTGTAGCCATTCAAGCGTGTTATGGATTGCAGTACCATATTCCCCGCTAGCATTTGGAGCCTGGGGGAACCTTAAAATTGTTTGCATTAGGAAAGCATGAGGCCCACTAAATTCCATGTCGGTAAAAGAGTTCAAATGAGTTGGGCTTAGCCGATAAGACTTAAGTCTATCGGTTAGTAGGTCTTTTAGGTTTGCCGGCAATTCAACATATCCTGCTTGCCAAAGCGTTTCCGTATTTTCTGCTAGCTGGCGTGGCTTAGACATTTCTTGTACGATTAACTGTGATTTTTTTGGAAGGTGCGGTGAGATTTCGTCGTTTTCTGACAAATACTTAAGCGACGATGTAGGCTTGCCATTATCTTTTGTTGAGTGTGAGGAAATAAACAGTCCATGCTTAGCTCTAGTTATGGCTACGTATAACAGCCTTAGGCGTTCATCATTGCTTGAACTTAAGTATCTAATATGAGACAGGTTTAGCGGCAGAGGTAGTTTATTAGTGCTTCCCCTGCTCTTTGCCCCCCACACATCATCGTGGGCCTGAAGAATAAATACATACTCAAACTCAAGACCTTTTGCTTTGTATGCTGTTAGTAGCTGAATAGAGTTCTGTCCTTGTGCAACCGGATGAGAATTTATTAAGGCTTCTTCGGCCGATTCATACATTGCAAAGAAATTAATAAAATCACTAATCGTTAATTGTTTGTCGTTTGAGGCTTGATAATCTCTTAGGTTAGAACGAATAACACTAAGATGAGTGATTGATTCGTAGTATTTTAGAGGTGAGTCTGTTTGTTTGCTTTTAGTAAAGTAATAATCTTTAAGTGGTGAATAGACCTCTTTCTGGTTGATAGTCACTGGTTTAGTGCCGATAACTTTATCTAATGTGATTTCTAACGGCTCGATGTTTGCTGAGTTGCTAAGCTCAAGAATAAATACAGTAGCATCGTTTAAGTTTTTATTACTAAGAGCAATTTCTGGCCATACTTTGTTATTGTTTTTGCTTGCAAATTGCCAATTTGTTTTCCAGATTTCTTCTGCCTTTATACGCCAAAATGGCAGACCCAGTACAACAGGAAAATATTGGTTAATAAGTCCCACATCATTTGCCGACAGCGCATTTACAAGCACTGCGATTGAATGAAGGCTTTGAATTATTTCGGTTTCCAAAATGTTCTCTCTTTTTTCATAAGACATAGGAATGTTTAGTTTTTTTAAGAAAGGCACGGTGTTCTCTAGTATTTTATGCTTAGGAGCAATCACGGCTATTTCAGAAGCATCTATGCCATTTTTTATGAGGCTACTAATTTTATTTGCAACCCAAGAATATTCGTTGGCTTCCGCACTGAATTTACGTCTTTCAATACTAGATTGTTTTGGTAAATGGTTGCTTTTGGCAAGCAGCGTTGAATTAGTTTTGTCCAAAGCCAGCTCTAGCTTATCTTCAATTTGTGAAGATATATTATGAGCAAC
>JAGQMZ010000026.1 GCA_020428405.1 Candidatus Saccharimonadota bacterium
ATTTGTTTTTTAACTTCAGTCATAAGCTTATTAGAGACCTGTTTGTGCTTTTTATATCGCATATAACAATATTTGGCAAACCTCTTGTGGTTAGTTAATATCAATATAACAGATAGCCACCACTATAGCTACTATAAGTTTTTACTAATAAATTACATACAACAAGGATGAATTAAATATACTTAACACGTTAAGTATATTTAATTAGTAGTAGTACCAGCGGTCAACGCCGTTAGTATTTGTAACATCTGTGATCTTCTTTGGGTCTCCGCCGTCTAAGCTTATTACATAGTCTGCTATTTCTTGACCCGAAGAAACCCTATATGACAAAGTAGAATTATTCATCCACCTAATTGGGTATGTTAAGCCACTCTCGGCATATATTGATTTTTCTTCACCACTTTCTTTGGTGTGTTCAATAATTGTGCCTTTGCCGTCTCTTTGGTCAAGCCAAATGCTTTTACCAGTATCTTCTGGGCCATCAATATATAGTCTACTTAACTGAACAGCAGGTGCCCCACTAGCAGCTAACACCTTTTTATCATCTAGCTTGTATTCGTACCAGTCTTTATTTACCGAAAACATTACCGTATTGTAACCTGTTCTTAAGATACTCCACACCTCTTGATCAAATATCGTTTCTGAGTTTTCGCCATCGGCATCAACTTTAAATAAGCCTGGCGTAGAACCTTGATACGTTGAAGGTGCATAGTAAATTTGGCCATTTATCATAAGCACGTCATTAAAGTAATTACTGCTGGCAATTTGCTTTGCAGAACCATTATCGGTGTTATATGTAACTAACCTGTGTCTCTCTGGGCTAGCGGCACTTGCCCCTTCTGCGATACGAACATATATTAAGTTTTCATCTTTCCAATCAATTACCTGTATTCGTTCAGATGTCGCTATTGATTCAGTTACAACTTCATCACCGGTTAAATCAATAAGTGTTAAAGTACTTAGCAAAAAGCCGTCTTTATTACGAACGCTTTCGCGTGTTGAAACTAGCGCTACCAAATCTTTATCTGGGTGGGGAATTAATTGAATATCTTCTTTTTCGTTACCAGTTCCGCTTAGTATAAGTTCTTCATTCTGACCATCCGAATCTATTTTATAAACATCATATTTACCTGTTCTTTTGCTAACAAAAACGTGTTTTTTAGCTGGTACCATCTTAACTTCTTGAACTTCTTTATTTTCTTTTTCTTGTAACAGCATTTCTGTTCGGTAATCTTCGGCTTGAATATCAATTTCTATGGCGTCTTCGGAAGGATTATCAATTGTTATTACAACTAATCCGTCTTCATCAGAGAATGCACCGTATTCACCGCTAATTGCCTCTGCCTTTTCGATTGGCTTGTTAGATAAAAAGTCCGCTACCTTAAATGAGTATTGCAAACCGGTTGGTTCAACTTCATAGTCGCCTAATGGGTTACTGCCCCAGCCAATAGTTACTTTTTGCTCTTTATTTGCAAAAGCCCGCTTTTCAATTTTTAAGTCAGTTGAGCCTAGTTTGATTTTTTCAATTTTTGCAACGCCTTCGTTGTCCGTTTTATTTTCTGATCCTGCTATTTGAACCGTTACATTTTTTAAGGGCTGGCCAGTGCTTTGATCTAACACCCTTACCGATGCCGAGCTTCTAACGCCAACTGTGTTAAGTACAAAATATCGGCTGGACGGAATAATCGCAATAAAAAATATTACTGCAACGGTCGAGCCAATAACTATCTTTCGTTTTTTTGGGTTTTGCCAAAGGTCTTTTATCTTTACTTTCCAGCCAGATTTTTTTTCTTGCGTGTCAGAAAATTGATTGTTGTTATCTAATAGTTTGTCGCTATCTTGTTTGTTTATGTCTTCAATAGCCTCGTTTAAAAAGGCTTCGTTATCAGATTCTGTTTTTTGATTTTCTTGAGACATCTTTTCCTCTAATGTCTATTATAGCAAAGTTATGTTCTTGTGCGATAACGCCATATAGATAACGGAATAAACACAGCTAATATGCCTAGGATCCAAAGGAGTAACTTCCAGATTGCGCCGTTTGATGGTATACCAAGCGCCAACTGACGCGCGGCATCAACTGCGAATGTAATAGGCTGATTACGAGCAAACACTTGCAACCAACTAGCCATAGATTCAACAGGCACAAAAGCTGCACTTGCAAAAGTAAGAGGAAATATAATAACAAAACCAGCTAACTGTGCAGTCTCAGTATCGCCAACAGTAAGACCTATATATGCTGCAACCCAAGAAAAGGCAAAGCTAAAGGCGAGTACTAACAATATCATTAAAATTGCATTTAAAAATCCATCCTGGAATCTAAATCCATAAATCGCACCCATAGATAACATAATGGCAATTACGACTACGTTTCTTAACATGTCTGAAACTGTCCTGCCCGCCATTACGGCCGCCCGACTCATTGGTAAGCTCCTAAAACGATCCACAATACCGCGGCCCATGTCCTCGGCTAAACCTACTCCTGTATTGAGTGCTCCAAACAGCGTTGTCTGAACTAAAATACCTGGCAACAAATAATTAATATACTTTCCCCCCGGAACTTCACCGCCAATAGCACCACCAAAAACAAAATTAAATAAAGTTAAAAAAATTATTGGCTGAATTGATGAGAAAAACAAAAGTCTTGGCAACCGCAAATATCTTAGTAGATTACGTTTTGCAATCACCCACGTATCTACGGCGCTGTTTCCAAGCGTAACTACAACATTCATTTTTTACCTCGCTTTGGTTTTGATTCTTGCTCTTTTTGAGTGGCCTTCTTTCCTGTAAGTGTTAAGAATACGTCGTCTAAAGACGGCCTGTGTAATGAGATTGATTCGGGGTGGATATCTTTTTTATCAAGCTCTCTTACAATCTCAAGTAAGCCTTTTGAACCATCCTTAACTGGAATTTTAATAACTCTCTCTTCTGTAGTAATTTGTTTAGAAGCATACTTTTTAACAACCTCCTCAGCTTTTGCTAGCACAGCGTGATTTTTAAACTCCACCTCTACTAAATCACCACCGAGTTTTGCCTTGAGCTGAGTACTAGTGCCTTCGGCAATAACTTTACCTCTATCAATAACCGCAATTTTGTCAGCAAGCTCGTCAGCCTCTTCAAGATATTGCGTGGTTAGTAAGATGCTGGTTCCAGAATCAACTAGTTCTCTAATGATATTCCATAAGTCTAGCCGAGTACGGGGGTCAAGCCCGGTAGTGGGTTCATCCAAAAATAAAACTTTTGGTTTGCCAACCAAACTTGCACCTAAATCTAGTCTACGACGCATGCCGCCAGAATACGTTCTGGCTTGCCTGTCTGCTGCATCATCTAAGGCTAGCTTTTTTAATATTTCGTCAGCTCTCTTTTTACTTTCTTTAGCGCTTAACCTATATAAACGCCCGACCATAACCAAATTTTCTCGCCCTGTTAGATACTCATCAATGGCTGCGAATTGTCCGGCTAGCCCAATTAGTGTCCTAACTTTATCCGGCTCATCAGAAACATTGACTCCTTGAACTTTTATAGAACCTGAATCTGGGTTCGAAAGCGTACTCAACATTCTAACAAGAGTTGTTTTGCCAGCTCCATTTGGCCCAAGCAGGCCAAAGATCGTACCTTGCTCAGCCCTTAAACTAACTCCGTCAAGTGCTTTGACATCACCGAAGTATTTTTTTACATTCTTTGCTTCAAACGCTAATTTCATAGTTATTTACGGCGCCAGTCGATTAATGTCACGTGGGAAGAGGGTTGCTTCCTTAACGTTATTCAGGCCGATTATTTTTTGAACAAATCTGTCTATCCCAAAACCACAACCACCATGCGCTGGTAATCCATATTTAAAAGCTTGTAAGTAGTATTTAAAGCCTGGGTCTTCTGGGTCAATGCCCTGATCTTTCATTTGTTTAAGCAAAGTTTCGTAGTTGTTTTCACGCATTGGTACTGTGGCAATTTCTACGCCCCTAAACAATAAATCTGCTGATAGTACAGTTTTACCGTCATCGTTCTTTTTTTGATAAAACTTATGTGTTGATAGCGGAAACTCGGTAACATAAATTAAATCGCTACCCAACTTCTTGCGCGCATATTCACAAATCCATTTTTCTTCGTCGGGCGTTAGGTCTTTTTCATTAGTAGTATCAGTTTTTGTGGCCTTAGTATAAAGCTCGTGAATTTCTTGAACCGTAATTTTTGGCACTTTACCGTCTTTGGATAAAACAAGTTCTGGGGCATTTAGGCTTTTTAGGCCATTAGCGTGTTTTTTATAAATACTCTGTAAAACGCTAAATGTCATGTTTGCAACAGTATCTAAAACTTCGTCGTAGTTTTCTACAAACCCCATCTCAATATCAAGCATTGTAAGCTCGGTTAAATGCCTGGTTGTAGCTGATAGCTCAGCGCGGTAAGCTTGGCCAATTTCAAAAACTCTCTCGTACACTCCGACCATAATCTGCTTATAAAGCTGTGGGCTCTGTGCTAATGTTGCTTCTTGTCCAAAGTAATCAAGTTTAAATACTTCAGCTCCGCCCTCTGGTGCTGCACCTAGAAGTTTAGGTGTTTGAATTTCTACAAAGTCTTGATCAGTCAAATAATCACGAATATCTTTATTAACACTGGCGCGAATTTTAAATACCTTTTGTTCTTGTAAATTACGCAAGCTTAAAACTCTGTGCTCAAAAAGGGTGTCCAAGTGATCTGGTTTGTGTGAAATGGGCTTATCAATCTCTATTGGCGGTTCATCAGCTACCGGTACGAGTACGGTAATTTTTGGGCTATGAATTTCTGCACCACCTGGCGCACGAGGTTCGTCTTTTACTTTACCCTCAATTTCCAGTACCGTGCCAATTTGCATGCCACGTAGTTTTTCTACTTGGTCTTTATCTTCAACTACAACCTGAGTTAAGCCGTTTCTGTCACGAACATTAATAAAATTAATACCACCCATGGCACGCTTTTTGTGAAGCCATCCATTTATGACTACCTGTTTACCGATGTGGCTTTTCAGGTCATTACTTAGTACTCTCATGAATCTCCTTGTATTTGGTATTTTTTATATTCTACCACCTCTGTTAGGGTTTAGCTAGATTTTTTAAGTGGGTGATTGTGGTTTTTTTGTTCTTTCTCTGCCTGTTTGGCCGCAACGGCTCGTAAATCGTCATATTGATCAAACTCATCAATAATTGGCTTACCCACAATTTGCTCTAGAATGTCTTCCATAGAAATCAGGCCAACAACTTCTTCAAAAGTATTCACAACCAAAAATAGGTGGTGGTGAGTTTTTATAAAAACCTGTAAAACATCTGTTAGTAAATCTTCATCGTGAACATAATAGACTTTTTTCTCCATAAGGTCTTTTACTTTTCCGCCGGTGCGCTTTTTTAGCATGTCACGCATATAAAGTATTCCTGTGAAGTTATCTTTTTTTCCTTCATAAACCGGAAACCTTGAGTGACCGGTTTTATGTAATTCTTCCATAACAACTGGGCTAATATTCTCGTCTATTGAGACCGTTGACATTACTCGGCGTGGCGTCATTACATCTCGTACAAATTTTTCACCAAAGTTAAGCGAGTTTTGGGCAATTAAAATGTCTTCTTTGGCGATTCTGTTATCTAATTGCCCTTTTTGCTGTTTAAGCAATTCAATCAAATCATCTTTTGTATATATGCCCGTATGAACGGTAACTGGACGGTATTTGCCAATTAGTCTCTCTATCCTAGAAAGAATTGGGTAGAGAAAGTTAATAATCCCATGTAATGGGCCAGCTGTATATTTAGCAAGCGTATTGCCAAACTGTGTGCCGTGGGTATTTGGTAGCCAAGCAAAACCAAACCAAATTATTGATGCTATTCCAAACACGCTCAACCAAAATGGCATGGAGTCTGCAAACACAACAAAAAGTAGCCCACCGCTAATACCAATTACAAACCAAAGCACAATATCTAAGCTTGCACCGTAACCTACTACTTTATATAGAGCCTCGGCCAATTTGTCACCATCGCGAGCTTGTCTTTTAAGCTCTTTGGCAGAAACGTTTCTATAAGTTTTAAGCAGAACAACCGCGTAAAGTAGCAAAGCCGCCAAGAGCAAACTTAAAAGTAAAAAAGTCATACATCTATCTTACTTTTATAAACCACAATTTTCAAAGCCCGTCTAATCAGGTATCATATTTGTGTTACTAAAGTGAAAGGCGCAGATATAAATGAGCAACCGGTTTTTAATCATTCTTGGAGTACTAATCCTTGGTTTTATAGGTTTTTTAGTTTATCAAAATAATGATGATGGTGGCTCTGGCGATACGGGCAACACAGATGTACAAGCCAGCCAACATACTACAGGTGAAGGTACAAAAAATGTAACCTTGGTAGAATATGGTGATTTTCAGTGCCCTTCCTGTGGACAGTTTTTTCCTATAGTTGAACAAGTTAAAGAACAATATGGTGATGATATAACTTTTCAGTTCAGACACTTTCCACTAACTCAGATTCATCAAAATGCAATGGCTGCGCACCGCGCCGCAGAAGCAGCTTCAAAACAAGGTAAATTCTGGGAGATGCATGATTTGCTTTATCAGCGCCAAAATCTATGGGCACAATCACAAAACGCAGCAGGCATTATGGAGGATTACGCTACAGAGTTAGAGCTCAACGTAGAGCAGTTTAAAACCGATTATCAAAGCTCAGAAGTTAACGCAGTAATAAATGCTGATCTAAAAGCTGGTCAGGAAATTAAAGTTACCGGTACACCGACATTTGTAATAAATGGTGAAGTAGTTGAACTACCAAACCCATCACTAGAAGCATTCACAAAACTTATTGATGAAGCGATAGCCAACGCAAACCAAGAATAATTTTATTTATTATTTTGCTGGCGGTGGTGGTGCATTAGTAGAATTAATAAATTGAGCACTGCTTAACAATGCTCCGTAACCGTGTATTGATGGATTATTTAAAGCGTATGCTTTCCTGCCTACAATATCTTTTCCGGTTCCATCAGATATATTACCCTCTATTGTATAAACCCATGGGGTGTTTTTGCTTGGACTTTTATCTACCTTCTCCACAATACCAGTGTGACTATCACTGTCACCGAATATTATTATGTCCCCTGGGCCTGGAGTATAGCCCGACTGCCTTGTGCGATAAACTCCGAAAATCGAACTGTAGTCCCTTAAGTTAGGAACACCATTTACTTTTTTCCAAACTAGAGGTATCCTCCAAGCGCTTCTACCCGAAGCCGAGCCAGCATTAAACGGATAGCCAGCTTTTTTGTATACATAGCTCACAAAATCAGCGCACCAAGCTTCTTGTCTACCTTCGGTATAACTAAGAACCCTTGAACTCCATTCTCTATTACCGATTTCAGAAGTAGCAGCATTTACAACCCTAATCCTTTGCCAACCGTCGTTTGGCCCTGCATTAGTAACATTAAGCGCTATCACACCTGCAATACCGACAAACAAAATAGCTGTAATTATTTTTGTACGTTTTGAAAACTTTTTAAAAATACTAGGTTTTTTTGTATATTTTTTGTTTTTCTTCACTTTTATTTTTCTTTATTTTTGTCTGTTTTCGATTCAGAACCAGTAAATCCTTTTAACGGAGTTCCGAGCATTGATTTTATTGCGCCACCGGCACTACGTAAACTAACTCGCCGGCTTTTTTCTTCTTCAATTTTTTTTCTTAATTTCAATAAACTTGGGTTATCTTGGAGCTCTTCATGCATTTCTTTTGACTCTCGGTCTAGTAATTCTAGGTCTTCATCGCTGAAGTTTTCTAGATCAATAAAGGCCTTTCTGGCAGATTTAGTTGAACGAATAAGTTCATCTAGCTTTAGATGTAGGGCTTTTGAGTCACGGTTTTGTGTGTTTTGAATCAAGAATACCATCAGAAACGTAACTATGGTTGTTCCGGTATTAATAACTAATTG
>JAGQMZ010000027.1:0-3993 GCA_020428405.1 Candidatus Saccharimonadota bacterium
CTATTCAATAAAGATACTGATATTCATACCGCAACTGCCGCTCAGGTTTATGGACGTAGCGTAGAAGACGTTACCAAAAACATGCGTCGTGATGCCAAGGTAATTAATTTTGGTATTCTTTACGGCATGAGTCCGCATGGCCTTAGTGTGGCAACAGGCATGACGCATGATCAAGCGACATCTTTTATTGATAAATATTTCGAACTACGCAAGCCACTACTTGGCTATATGGATTCGCTAAAGGAGCATGCTAAAGAAGACGGCTATGTAGAGACATTATTTGGTCGTCGCCGGCCAATGCCAGACATTAAATCTAGCAATTTTATGGTTAGAAGCGCAGCTGAGCGAGCAGCAATTAACATGCCAATTCAGGGTACCGAGGCAGACCTTATAAAGATGGCCATGATAGAAGTTGATAAAAAATTAGATGATGATTGCAAACAGTTGTTGCAGATTCACGATTCAATTCTTGTAGAATGTCCTAAAGACAAGGCCAAAGACGTAGCCAAAATGCTAAAAGAAACTATGGAGGGTATTTACAAATTACCAGTAAAACTGACTGTAGATACAACTACAGGCGAAACTTGGGGCGACCTATGAGTGAATTCATAAAAGTTAGTGGCGAAATTGTAGACGAAGAAGCATTAAATAAGGCACTTAATTTTGGCATTGAGCAGGTTCGCACCAAAATTGGTAGCAAGTTTTCTGAAGTAATCAGCGGTGTAGAAGTTCAAGTTGGCAATAATATAACAGAAAGTGGTGGTGAAACGGATGAAAAACAAAAAATAATTAAGATTGATACAAAAAAGTCGTCTATGAGTTTGCGTGATGTTGAGGATTTGCTAGTTCCGCAAGGCTACTACGACACAGGAAACTTAACTGAATTAGTGCCTAGTATTGCTGATCAAGCTTATAGTTACAGCTCATATAACATCGTTCATGAGTTGGGCCATATTGTAGGAGGCAAACTTCCTGTTGAATTGTCACCTACTAGGTATGGTCGTAGAGCAACAAATGAAGCATTTGCAGAAGCCTTTACTTATTGGGTTTATAACAAACCAATTGACCCTGAGGCAGAGACAATAATTAGGGACAAACTTTAAAGAAAATTTTGTTTTTGTAACCATATAATTAATGCTATAAATAACTGTATAATTAATTATAGTATTATTACATTTCTCATCTGTTAAATTAAAGGTAAGTACATGCTAGAGTAGTTATCAATGTACTAGGCAATGTTGTTTGCTGTGTAACGTGCCAGCAGCCTATTTAATTCTATAATTATTTATAGTATTATTGTTATATGGCTAATAGATCACACAAAGAGCGTAACGTGCGCGCACTGCAACAATCAAACGGCACGTATCATATTACCTTGCCAAAAGAGGCAGTAAAAAAACTTAACTGGCGCGAGCGGCAAAAGCTAGAAGTTACCAAGCGTGGCAAAAAGCTAATCATTGCTGACTGGCAAGAGTAAAACGCCTAATTTTTGCCTCGGCTATAAAACTAACATCGAAATACTCAGGCAATTGAGTCACAGTGGCTGCTAAATCGTTTTAAAGTATAATGGTTAACTAATGCAAAGTTGCAATAGTAAGATAAAAATGTTATAATACTTTTATTATGAGTGACATTCCTAATCCAGAGGCTTCTAGGCAGCCCCACATAGAGACCGTGAGGCTTGACGGTTCAACGGCTCAGATTTATGAACCCGAACTTATTATTGATCAGGCGCAAAGCGCAGCTGTAAGAATATATGACAGGGCAGATTTTGGCACGCCCATTGAGCGTGCCCAGCTTGATATGTCACCTGTTAGGACAGATACTAATGAGCAGGGGGTGTCTTTTGGAGCAACAATACAACTTGACCGATCCAGAAATGATATTGGAAGTCTTGAGAAGAGGTTAAAAGATACTTTTATAGAGCCTCATCAACTTAGCCCAGGCAAACTGGAAATATCTAAAACTGTATTTAGTAACGCGTTTACGATTTCTGACAGAGACTACAATACAAGAGCAGTTGTTGTGATTAGTGGTGGAAGAGTAACAATTTCTAATCACAAAACACTACGTTCTCAAAATCCAGAAAAAGCTGATATTTTAGAAATTCAAGCACCGGTTGTCGGAACCGTTGACGAAACAGATTACCTAAAAGGTATGGCGCGCATTTTTATGAAAACTTTAGACAGTGTTAAAAAAGCGGGGAGTAATTCCTATACACTTAATCCTTCTGGTCTTCGCCGCGAATACCGAATTGCCGAGGGTGTACAGAATATTAACCAACCCCAAGTAACAAGTGGCTTGGGTCAAGCTGCAGGCAGGGGTACCGTTGAATCACCACAGAGCCAGCCGGAAGATGATAATCATCAACCCGAACAAAATATAGAGGAACAGCTTGGTGTAGATGTTTTATCTGGCGAAATAACTTTGGATGATATAGGTGGCTTAGACAGTGTAAAAGAAAAGTTACGAGAAATTGCAGTCTCGTTTAAGAATCCAGAAATAATGGAAAAGTGGGGCGCAGCGCGGCCACAAGGAGTTTTGCTGTATGGTGAGCCAGGCACTGGTAAGACTATGCTAGTTGAAGCTTTGGCACATGAAATCGGTGCTCAGGCATGGGCTGTACAAGGTAATGATATCTACGATAGGTGGCTTGGTGAATCAGAGCAAAGACTAAAAGAATTATTTGATAGTGCAAGGCAGGTAGAGGAGCCAACTATAATTCTTTTTGACGAATTTGATTCCATTATAGGGATTACAGATAATCCCGGCGCTGGTGGTGCAGGTCAAGCTAGAAATGCTGTTGCCGGCTTATTTAAGCAAGAGATGAACACGCTGGCTAAAGAAAACCCAAATATATTGGTTGTTGCAACAACCAATCATCCCGACAGAATAGATCAGGCATTAATTAGATCTGGCCGCTTTGATTATAGAGTGTACGTACCAATGCCAAATGATGGTGCCCGAAGTGAAATAATTGCTGCAATAGTTGGGAAAGCTGTATTAGATAGTGCCGACAAAGATTTTGCTCCTTATGGAGATGATGTTGATGTATCTAGTATTGCAAAAGAAACAGATGGCATGAGCGGAGCTGACATATCAGAAATATTTAGACGGATAACGCTAGAAAAAGCCATGCAAGAAGCACGCAGCGGAGAAGCCGCGCCAATTAGCAATCAAGACATAATGAGGACTATCCGTCTGTTTAAAACGCAGGGTTAGAAATCATTGCATTGAAAAACTTGCATAAAAGTGCTATAATATAGACGTTATGTTGAGACGTATAATATTAGTTACACTACTGTTTATACTTATATTTGGTGGTCTAATTTGGGCTATTAACAGGCGTGGAGGTGCGCCTGATCAGGATGTAGAAGTAAAAGTTACCAAGTTGGTTGATTACGCTGATACATCAACAGAGGTAAAATATATACTTCGTGGCCCGATTAATGCATTAGAAAATCATAGGATTTTAGAAATTACAGTTGGTAGAAATAGGCGTAGTGCTGTTATATATGAGGGCTATAATGGTAATATTCTTCGCGCTGAAGATTTTATCAATACTCAAGCAGCCTACAGTCAATTTTTAGCCGCCTTAGAGAATAACGGTTATACAAACACACGAATAGCAGAACCAAACATTATTGCAGAAGGTGCTTGTTCAGGAGATAGGCGAGCTGACTTTGAGATTACTCAAGGATCTGAAACCCTGCAATCGCTATGGACCACATCTTGTAGTGGTGTAAGCGGCACTTTTGCCGGTAATTCTGCAAATATTAGAAGACTTTTTGAGGCGCAGTTACCAGACTACAATGAGTTTGTTAATGATGTAAATTTCTAGGCTCTAATCTTAATAATAAGCCGTAGTTTTGTATCTAACTTTTGTTGAATATCGTATAAATCAAATCGCAAATTGCCAGCGATTGCAGAGCTAGGTACGCCAATTTGAATGGAGTTTTTGGTGATAGAAAGCTTAGGCGTAACATTGTAGCG
>JAGQMZ010000027.1:4093-7390 GCA_020428405.1 Candidatus Saccharimonadota bacterium
CCAGCGATTGCAGAGCTAGGTACGCCAATTTGAATGGAGTTTTTGGTGATAGAAAGCTTAGGCGTAACATTGTAGCGGTCTTGAACAAATTTGCGAATAACTTGAAACTCTTCAGGTTCTTTTGGTTTGTCTGCGCGCTTTTTTAAGATGTCTCCAAGTTGCTCCGTCATAAATACAGTATAACTCTTTTGACTGTAGTAATATTTAACAACTTAATAGTTTGGTGGGCCTGCGTTGGTACAATAAATACATGCCAGAATTGCCAGAAGTAGAGACGGTAAAAGTTGGTCTTGGCAAATTGTTGCCAGGCAAAAAAATTGCATCTGTACAGTACGATTGGGATAAAAGCTTTCCGAATAATAAGCACGATGTTGATGGGTTTTTGGTTGGCTCAAAAGTTCAAAAAGTACGTAGGCGAGCAAAAGTTTTAATGATCGATTTATCAACTGAATATAGCTTAGTAATACACTTAAAGATGACGGGTCAACTTGTTTTTGTTGGAGATGAGCGATTTGGCGCAGGGCACCCAACCGATAGTTTAATAGGCAGTTTGCCAGATAAATCCACCCGTATTATTTTCTGTCTATCAGCAAGTAAAGGTGATGAATTTGAGATAAATGCAAGGAAGCAACGAAGTGCACAGGGAAACGTACAAGAGGTACGTAGAACGAGTACTGGAGTTGATGACATGGCAGTTACTCAAAAGCGTTGGCAGAGCTTTGGGCTTTGTCCAGAGCCAGGTCAATGCGATGCGCACCTTTATTTTAATGATCAACGCAAATTTGGCTGGGTTAGACTGATACCTACTGTAGAGATACCCAACATTGATTTCTTTAAAAAAGTTGGCCCAGAACCGCTTGGTGATGATTTTAAATTTGGCGACTTTAAAAAGCAGTTAGAAAAGCGCAAGAACTCTATGATAAAAGCAGCGCTACTTGACCAAACTGTGGTGGCTGGCATTGGTAATATTTACGCTGATGAGTCGCTTTATATGGCCAAAATTCATCCATCAACCAGAGTTAAAGATGTGTCAGAAACAAAGCTAAAAAGTTTGTATGAGGCCATTCGTGAAGTACTAAATCTGAGCATTGAAAAAGGAGGTTCTAGTGATCGAAACTATGTTGACGCTGAAGGTAAAAGGGGGAGTTATCTGGGTTTTGCCAAAGTATTTAGGCGAGAAGGTAAACCGTGTGAGCGTTGTGGTAGTGAAATTATTAAGATAAAAGTCGCTGGGCGGGGTACGCATATTTGCCCAAAGTGCCAAAAGGAGCCAAAGTGATTCATATACTAACTGGAGAAAACGATTTTGAGCTAAATAGAGCCTTAAAAGCTTTGGTCAATGAATTTGTGTCTGAACATGGCGATTTAGCGCTTGAGCGCTTGGATGGCGAGGAAATAACTCCATCAAAGCTGGTAGATTCTGCCAATAATCTACCATTTTTAGCCAGTAAAAAAATGATTGTTGTTAAGGGGGCAGCTAACAAGGACTTGCTGGAGGAAGTTACAGAACTTGATTTGCCAGAAACTACAGAGTTAATTGTGGTTGTTCCAAAAATTGATAAAAGAGCTTCTTACTATAAAAAACTTTCAAAAATGAAGGGTTTTATGAACTTTTCAAACAGCAGCGCTAATCAATTGCCAGCCTGGGTGATTGATACAGTTAAAAGCCAAAAGGGTAAGATATCACACAGTGACGCGCAGTACTTGGTAGATGTTGTGGGGTACAATCAAATGCTTCTCAGTAGTGAGATGAACAAGCTTATAACTTACGACCCTGAAATCACCAAACAAACGATTGATTTGTTATGCGAGCCTACTCCACAAGCGACCGTGTTTCAATTGCTTGATGCAGCATTTGCGGGTGATATTGAAAAGGCTCAAAAACTGTACCGCGAGCAACGAGTACAAAAAGTTGAACCGGTTGCAATTATGGGCTTAATAGCCTGGCAATTACATATTTTGGCCACTGTCAAATTGGCTGGGGACAGATCAGTTAATCAAATTGCCAAACAGGCCAAGTTGAACCCTTATGTTGTTCAAAAAAGTAAACGAATTGCCGATAAAATGACCTTAGCTAAAATTAAGCAACTTGTTAGCGACGCGCTACAGCTTGATATTGATATGAAATCAAAAAACATCAACGCCGATGAAGCGATGATGTTTTATATAGCCAAAATTTCTTTAGAAGAGTAGCTTACTTTTTTGTAGCTGTTTTCTTGGTAGCGGGTTTTTTTGCGACTGGCTTTTTAGCTGTAGGTTTCTTAGCAGGGGCCTTCTTTGCTGCTGGCTTAGAGGCAGCTTTTTTAGTAGTTTTAGCTGGTTTTACACCGGCTTCTTTTACAGCTTCAGCAAGCTGAGCTTTTTTACGTGCAGCCTTGTTCTTATGAATTACACCTTTTTTAACAGCAGTGTCGATAGCACTTTGGGCCTCGGCTTGAAGCTCATTAACTTTCTTTTTGTCGCCGTTAAGACTAGCCTGAAGAGCCTTTATAGATTCTTTCATGCTTCTCTTAGTTTTGCGGTTTCTGATAGTTGCTTTGTTGGCAACACGAACACGCTTTTTTGCAGATTGGATAATTGGCATTAAACGTAAATTCCTTCTTTAGATTGATATTGTAATGCTAGGGAGAGATTATAGCTTACTACCTCTGTTTTGTAAAGAGTTGCCTGCTTGCACTTTTCTCACCAGCAAGAAAAGTGCACAAAAGGTGCCGTGCCAGCTTTCAACTCTTGATAACCTCGTTGTCAAAAAGCACAAGGCTTACGAACAGTGACAAGCATCCTAGCCAGGCAAGTTCGACGCATTTCTTGTGCTTTTGACACTCGTTTTTCAGGTGCTGAAAGAGGCATAAATATTGCAATGAAGTTTTGATTGACAGATAAGCACAAACGTGATACTATGTATTTAGTACTTTTCAAAAATTAAAAATTCAAAGTATAGAAAAATAAGCAAATGAGCAGTGAATCACATACCTCTACACATGATAGCGAAGCCGCTAATATGCTGGCTCACGTGGAGGCTAATGGAGATATGGTTGCATCAGTATTTAATGAACTACGAACAGACCTAGCTAGTCCATACAGCGAATCACAAGTAGCTATTGACTCTCTAAGATTCGCATCCCAAGAAGCGATACGCAACGCAAGGCTGCTTCAGGATATCGCGGGTACTTTACCTCTTCGTTTTGATGCTAGCCCCAGTAATCAAGCTATATCTGAATTAAGAAGAAAAGTCTCATTATCCAGCCGATCAGAAGCAAGTGCAGATATTTTAGTGGACGATGCTGCAACGCTTAG
>JAGQMZ010000028.1 GCA_020428405.1 Candidatus Saccharimonadota bacterium
GAAGCGTTACAGAAATCATGAGCCAAAACGGTTCAACCAGTATGGCAGCAACATGTTCAAGCTGTTTGGCGCTAATGGATGCCGGCGTGCCACTAAAACGCCCAGTAAGCGGTATTGCAATGGGCTTAATGATGGACGGTGACAGGCCGGTTATTTTAAGCGATATTGCTGATGCAGAAGATTTTGCTGGTGATATGGACTTTAAGGTAACCGGAACAGAAAAGGGTATTACAGCACTACAGATGGATATGAAAGTTCATGGTTTGCCAGTTAAAGTTCTTGCGGAGGCTCTTGAGCGCGCTAAAGAAGGCCGTGCTCACATCTTAAAGCACATGCTGGAGACTATTGGTAAGCCAAGTGAAATGAGCCAGTACGCACCTCGTGTTGAAGCTGTTAAGATAAACCCAGATAAAATCCGTGATGTCATTGGCAAGGGTGGCGAAACAATCAATAAAATTATTGCTGAAACGGGGGCAGAAATCGATATCAAAGATGACGGTACCGTTAATATTGCCAGTAGCGACAAAGCCTCAATTGACGCTGCGATTCAATGGGTTAAAAATATAACCGCTGAACCAGAAGTTGGCAAAATTTACGAAGGTTGCCGGGTAGTTAGCGTACTAGATTTTGGAGCCTTTGTAGAGATAATGCCGGGTCATGAAGGTTTAGTGCACGTAAGTGAAATGAAAGAAGAGAGAGTCAACAAGCCGAGCGACGTAGTAAAAGAAGGTGATAGAGTAACAGTTAAGCTTGTGGCAATTGACGATCGAGGCAGGCTACAGCTTAGTATGAAGGCTGCTAAACGCGAACAATAAATAAAGGTAGGGAACTATGCCAAAAAAACAATCAACCAAGAAAAAGCTCACCAAAGAACAAAGAGCCTTTAAGTTTTACGATAGTGCCAGAGGCCATCTGATACTGGCGCTAATTATCTGGTTTATTGGATTCAACATTTTAATTTTGGCAATAGATAGCGGCAGTATACTACAGTGGGCTACAGTAGTTGTCAGCTTAATTTGGGGCGGCCACCATATAACCCAATCAATTAAAATATTTCTTCAACAAGCATGGGATCTAAACAAGTAGAACTAGATAAAATTAAACAGGCAATATTGGATAAGAATATTTGCAAAGACCTGGCTGATTCGGCAACTCAGTTGGTTTTTGGGGACGGTAATCCAGATGCTGAGATTGTATTTATTGGCGAGGCCCCAGGCAAAAATGAGGATGAGCAGGGGCTGCCTTTTGTTGGCGCAGCTGGTAAGTTTTTAGATGAAATGCTAGCCTCGATAAATCTAGCAAGGCCGGATGTGTATATTACAAATATTGTAAAATATAGGCCTCCAAATAATAGGGATCCATTGCCAGAAGAAAAAGACGCATTTTTGCCATACTTGCAAACCCAAATAGAGGTAATTCACCCCAAGTTAGTAGTACTTCTTGGCCGACACAGCATGAATTGCTTCTTGCCAGATTTGCAAATAAGTAAAGTACACGGTGAACCCAAGAAGTTTAGAGGTCGGGTGTATTTGCCGCTATACCATCCAGCAGCTGCGCTTTACAACGGGGATATGCGCAGGGTGCTATTAGACGATTTTTCAAAAATCCCCAACATATTACAGAAGATTGATTCATAAAAAGGAGAATTAATAAAATGGAACAAAAACGTTCTAAATCTGCAAATAGGCAGAAACCAAATCAAAATAAGCCAGTCAAGCAGCCGGCAAATGGCAATAAGCCGAAGTCTGGCAATGGCCGCGGCGTATCACGCAGTGCAGCTATTAGGGCGCAAAAACGTAGCGTAGAAGATGCCCAAAAAATGCTGAACCAGTACGCTAATGCATCACAGAAAGTTGACAAACGAGAACGTGCAAATACAGTAGTCGACGATTTCAATAAACTTAAGATTACTTTCTTGGGGGGGTTGGATGATGTTGGCGAAAAGAATACTACGATCATTGAATACCAAAATGACGCAATTGTTCTTGATTGTGGCAACAATCTGGGGGTTGATCTACCTGGCATAAACTACGAAGTGATTGATCCAGCTTACCTAGAAACAATTAAGCACAAGATCAAAGCATACGTTATAACACACGGGCACCTTGATCATATAGGTGGCTTAAAACACATTGTGCCAAAATTTCCGGCACCAATTTACGGTACTCCGTACACAATTGGAATTGTCGAAAAGACTTTTGAAGATGTTCCGGCAGGCCAAGAGCACTATACTCCAAAAACTATAACTATGAGTATGGACAATCACGAAAAGCTAAAAGTTGGCGAATTCTTTATTGAGTTTTTGCGGTTAACTCATGCTATACCTGATGCAGCTGCAGCTGTTGTTAAATCTCCTGTTGGTACAGTTATCGCAGCGGGTGACTTTAGGCTAGATCCAGAACCATTAGACAGAATGCCAAGTGATATTCACAGACTAAAAGAACTTGGTGATGAGGGTGTTTTAGCGCTTCTTTCAGATAGTACAAATGCTGAAAAAGAGGGCAGAACACCAACGGAACATACTCTTCAGAAGAGCTTCACAGACATTATCAAAACTGCCCCAGGTCGGATCATGGTGGCGGTGTTTTCGAGTAACATGAACCGAACACAAATGATTATAAATGCTGCTGTTGAATCTGGGCGAAAGGTTGCCTTAGATGGCCGAAGTATGATGGCTTACGCCGAAATTGCTGTTCGCCAGGGGTTATTACGTGTGCCAAAAGGAACCATCATGGCCATGAAAGATGCGGCTAATGTACCTGATGATCAACTACTTGTTATGTGTACAGGTGGTCAAGGCGAGCCAAATGCCGCCTTGCAGAGAATGAGTGAAGGCAATCATCAATACATTAAACTTAAACCCGGCGATACGGTAGTAGTAAGTTCTACGCCTATCCCTGGTAATGAAGTTCGTTATGATGCAATTGGAAATAGAATCGCTAAGCTTGGCGCACATTTATTTAGACACCCAACTCACGAAATTGATGGCTGTGGGCCACTGCACGTTTCAGGTCACGGTAGACGTGAAGAATTACGTGAAATGATTCGTTACGTACGGCCAAGGTTCCATATTCCTGTACATGGTGGAATGCTTAGGCGACGATATCATGCCGAACTTGCAATACAAGAAGGCTGGAAACGCTCAAACGTGATATTGGCCAACAATGGCGAGAGTTATCTATTAACTACCGATAAAGCTGAACCAGCTGGCGAAGTTCCACACGGAAGCCTTTTAGTTGATCAAACTGGCGCGATTGTTAGCAATGTAGTGGTTAAAGATCGGATTATGTTAGCTTCAGAGGGTATGGTAGCAGTTGTTTTAACAATAGATAAAAAAACCGGCTCTCTACTAACTAGCCCGGATATCCTGACACGTGGATTTATATACATTCGTGACTCAGAAGAGCTTATGAATGGCCTTAGAACAGAGCTAAAACGTGCTGTGCAACAGCGTTACAAACGAGTGGATCTTGATAGATTTAAGCAAGAATTAAAAGAGCACGTAACACACTATCTGTACGAGCAAACCCAGCGTTCGCCAATTGTAATACCAGTTGTTAACGTAATTGGTGGAAAAGCTAATGGCGACAACAATAAATCTAAAAACAAACAAGACGATAAATCGCCCGAACAAATGGCAGATGAACAACAGCAACGCTTTGCCGAACTGAGAGCAAAGCTACTAAGCAGTGCAAAAAAAGGTGACTAATAACAGAATTTAATCGGAGATTTTTAGACAATGCCAATTCAAAGTACTACACCAGACCTATTCCCTGATTACTTACGAGGAGACCAAGAGGGCAATGCGTCAAATAATGAAGATCTGTTTGCCGACACTAACATTCTTAGCGCTTTATTGAACGGAGAAGTATCGTTAATCCCTCAAGAGCAAAACACCCAACATCAAACAGTAGTTGAGCCGCTATCTGAATAAGTTGCTGCTGATGATAATAATAATATAGGATTAGCTATAGGCACTCAACAAACAGATATAAAGGGGTCACTTGGCTTAAAAGAATTTAGACCGAATGGTATATTCGGTCATGTCGTTAAGAGGTGATTTAGAGTTGACAAATAAGCATAAACGTGATAAGATGCTTGCATAGACTGACAAATAAAAACTAAAAATAATACAAAAATAAAAGGAAACAAAAAATGACAAACACAGAACAAAAACCTATGCTTGATGTCTCTGCCGGCGCAGAGGAAGGCCACACGTTAGTTGCGGTCAATCAACCAGATGAATTCTTAACAAATCCTGACGAGTTTTCTGATATGGAAACTGCAATAGAGGAAGGACGAAAAGCAAGTGATGCCGATAGGCAAGATGAAATAGCAAACGAATTCGAAAAACAGGCTGAGCCAACAATCTCAGAGCCCGATTTTTCAAATATGGAACAGGCAATTTCTAAAGATCGTGCAGCACGAGGTGCTCATAATCAATCAGATGCTAATCGCCAGGCATATTTTACCGAGCATATGGCAGATTATGACAGAAAGAAGGTTAAGGAACTTATATCTAGAAAAACTGGTTTAGATGAAGACATTTTTGATAAAGTAAGCACTACTGCCCTAAAGGGTGCTTTAGAGGAGTCATTCGTTCCAGGCACTCCTGAGTATGGTGACCGTACAATAGAGGTGAGCCAACAGGGGATAGCTAGCGAACCTGTTATTGATGCTTCTGAAGCCAGAGAACTTGTTAGGCAGTAAGTCTTAAAAAGCCACCATAGCAGGTAGGCAACAGCTATACATATTGACAAACGTTGTAAAAATTGCTATAATATTTATATGGAAAGTGATTCATCATACGAATATAGCGATTACTTAAAGAGTGAAGCGACAAAGAACGACGTACTTATTGAAGAGGTATGGGAAGCCGTTATGGCAAGAGAAGCTATAATTGATCACCTTGCCGCAGCCGGCGGAATGAGTGTTAGAGAGATAAAAGATTCCGGATATTTTAGCGCATCACAGAAGGTTCGTGACTTACAACGAGCATATGATATTGAACCATACACAGTTTTTGATGAATAGAATGTAAAAAATTGATATAATAACAAAGATATGGCGAAAAAGAGAAAACAAACAAGAAAAGGTAGTAGAAAAAAGAAGGCTGCTGTTAATGAGCGGTCGCCAATGTGGCCAATTGCATCGGCCGTAGTATTAATTTTACTTGGAGTTTTTTCTTTGATAGGTGGGTTTGGAGCTGGCGGCCCTTTGCCACAAGGCTTGTTTAGTGCGGCTTACTGGGCACTTGGTTGGGCTGCGTATGCCGTGCCGATTGGCCTTGTATTTTTAGGCGTTTTTAAACTAAAAGACGAAGAAAAGGAGCTTTCTTTTGGCAAAACCGCCTCTATGGTGGCTTTTTGGGTGCTGTTAGCATGTTTTGCGCACGTGGCGTTTGTAACAAAGGCTGATTTTAGTGGCTACAATGGTGGCTATGGTGGATCAGTAGGTGAATTATTCGGGGGAATGACTTTGAATGCTATTTCTCAGATACCGGCTAGCATTATGTTTTTAGTTTTCGCTGTTTTAGCACTATTCTTTGCATTTAGTATTCCACCGCACGCCTTCTCAACATTACTAGAAATATTTAAAGGCAAAGAATCAGATGATGAGGATCTTGAATCCTTAAAAGAGCAATCTAACTTTACTTTGAACGAGGGTGTACCAGTAGAAAGAAGTAAAGCTTCTGCAGGCACAGTTATTAAAAATAGCGCCCAAAAGCTTTCTGCAGAACAAAACCATGAAGCTCTAACAACCACAAGCGATCCTGACTGGAAGTTGCCGGGCATCGATTTATTGAATCAAAAGCAAGATAAGGCAGATGCCGGCGACGTAGAGGGCAATGCAGATATCATTCGTGAATCGCTATCTAATTTTAATATAGATGTTCAGATGGAGGGTGCAAATGTTGGCCCAAGGGTTACACAGTTTACGTTAAAACCCGCAAATGGAGTAAAAATGAGTAAGTTAGCGGGGTATGCCGACAACTTAGCCTTTGATCTGGCTGCAACATCCATCAGGATAGAAGCGCCTATCCCGGGCAAAAAAGCAGTTGGAATTGAGGTTCCAAATATCAAATCTGCCACAGTAAGGCTGAGTAGTATATTTCAATCAGACGAGTGGAGTAAAGACAAAAGCCCGCTTAGGATTGGTATAGGTAAAGATATATCCGGTAAAGCGGTAACAGGCGAGTTAGATAAAATGCCTCATTTGCTTGTAGCTGGTCAAACTGGTGCCGGTAAATCAGTAATGATTAACACAATTCTAACAAGCTTGCTTTACCGTAATAGTCCCAGTGATTTAAAACTAATACTGGTTGATCCAAAGCAAGTAGAACTCAAGCCATACGATGATATACCTCATCTGTTAACCCCAGTAATTACCGAACCAGAGAAGTGTATTAGCGCGCTTAAATGGACGGTTGCAGAGATGGAACGTCGCTATAAAGCGTTGTCTGAAGAGAGAGTTCGGGATATCCATCAATACAATAGTAAAAAACAAGAAGAAGGCATGCCCTATATTGTAGTGGTGATTGATGAGCTTGCCGATATGATGATGATGGCTGCACGGGACGTAGAAGCATTAATTGTGCGGATTGCCCAAAAGGCTAGGGCGGTTGGTATTCACTTGATACTTGCCACACAACGGCCTAGCGTAGATATTATTACCGGTTTAATAAAAGCTAATGTTCCAGGTAGGATTGCTTTTACAACCCAGAGCCAGGTAGATTCGCGGACCATTATTGACCAAGCCGGAGCAGAAAAATTACTGAATATGGGTGATATGTTGCTACTAACCTCTGACATGCCTAAACCAGTGCGTATTCAGGGTGCATTAATTACCAGCGAAGAAACAGATAAAATAACTGATTTTATACGTTCTCAGCGTGAACCAAAATATGATGAAGAAATTGTTAGCCAGCCTGTTCAGCTAAATGGCCGTGGTGGTATTGTTGCTCAAATTGATGATACTGAGGAACCGATTTATAAAGACGCGGTTAGAGTAGTCGTGGAGGGTAGAAAGGCAAGTACAAGCTTACTTCAACGCAGGTTAAGGATTGGTTACGCTAAAGCTGCAAGATTAATAGAATCAATGGAAGAGCAAGGACTAATCGGCCCAGCTGACGGTTCTCGCCCAAGAGAGGTTCTAATTAACTCAATGGACGAAGCCTTTGGCGATAATCAGCCGGTGGAGCCCGCCCCAGAAGTAGAAACCGAACCTGTTCCAGAAGAATAAGTGTAAATTTGCAAATTGGATTAAAATTGCTTACGATTAGATAGAAACAAAAACCTGCAACAAAGAGACCGGCTGGGGCCCACGCTCTGACCGGTCTTTTATTGTAGGTTTACACTTTATA
>JAGQMZ010000029.1 GCA_020428405.1 Candidatus Saccharimonadota bacterium
GAACTTCAACAAAAACATGCCAACAATTATTATATTTTTTGTTAAGTTTCCTTGGATAGGATTATCAACACTACAGATCAAAAGAATTTCTATACCTATTGGAACAAAATAAACAAAAAAACCATTGACTTTGTATTGGTGGATAAACAAACGTTTCAAACAGTAAAATTAATTGAGCTTAACGATAGAACACACAAATATAAAAAACGTGCTGAAAGGGATGAGTTTTTAAAACAAGCTTGTGAAACAGCCGGAATAGAACTGGAATTTGTTAAATAGCAACCGAGTTGCTTAAGAAAAGTTTGGGTTAACTAAGTAAATAATCAACACCACATCCTACAAGTGTAGGTGACAAACTTGAGTGCTTAATATATTCTATAAGTTGAATATGTATGGCTTACTTGCTGAAAAATATCAAAACTTATATAAGGTCTTGGCGCACCCGACTCGAATCAAAATTATACGTATGCTTACAAAAACCAAATACGATGTCTCGTCTATAGCAACTAAATTGGAGCTGAACCAGTCCAACATCAGCCAACACTTGCAAATTCTTAGGAAAAACAGAATTGTCTTTTCAAAAAGTCAGGGCAAGAGAAGAGTATATGTACTTTCAGATAGCTATAAAAGGCTGGCTGACTATTTAGAAAAATTTAATTCATGAAAATATTAATCATTGAAGATGATCAAACATTAGCAAAAAACCTGAAAGAGGTTTTGATTAAAGATGCGTTTGCAGTCGATGTTACACATTCTAAAGAAGACGGCTTGGTAGAAATCGAAGTAAATGAGTATGACTGTATTGTGCTAGATATAAATTTGCCAGATGGTAACGGTTTTGACTTATTATCAACATTACGCAAAAAAGAAGATCAAACTCCGGTAATAATAATTACCGCTCGTGGTGAAATAGAAGACAGAATTAAGGGATTAAATCTGGGAGCGGATGACTATGTGCCTAAACCTATCGACTCAAATGAACTTATCGCACGTATTAGGGCTGTTATCAGAAGAAACAGTCAAAATGCACTCCCGATTATTACTATTGGGGATCTTTCTGTTAAGCCTACCGAGCATATAGCAACAGTAAATGGGCAGAATTTAGATCTAACTGCTAAGGAATTTTCTGTTTTGGAGTTTTTAGCACAGCATAGTGATCAAGCCGTTACACGAACGATGCTTATGGAACATATCTGGGGCAATGACTTTGATACGTTTTCTAACGTAATAGACGTATATATTAGAAACTTGCGCCGCAAAGTAGAAAAATATTCTTCGAACAATCTTATTAAAACCATTCGCGGTAAAGGCTATGTACTTTCCGCTAACGACGGACAAAAGAAGCATGACTGATAAATTAAAACACCTTACAAGCACACTCAGAGGCAAATTATCCCTATGGTACCTAACTTCAGTTGCACTGATTATCATTATATTTTTGGCTGCGGCTAGTGTGTTGTTCTGGTATACGCTAAAAGATCAAATTGATCATCATGTCCATATTGCGGTCAACGAAGCAAGAGAGATTGTTCAGAATTACAAAGGTGATGAGCGCGATGAGCTTCTGAAAAATCTGGTGAGCGCCCAAGGTATGACTATTATTGTCTTGTCTCCGGATGGCGCCCCAGTATTGGAGACTAACAGCCCAGATGTTGCCGCAGTCACCGAGCATGAACTGCAACAAATCCTCACTTCCACTAATCTTCGTGATCCCCAGCCAGCTCATTTCACTGAAAATAATATTCGTTTTGCCGCTATGCCAATTCAAATTAGTGCTGGAAAAGGTATTTTGGCAGTTGGCTATTCTACCCAAGTTTTGTATGCCACCTTCAATAGAATGCTGTTAATTGTCGGAGGAGTTGTTTTGTTATTAGTGCTTCCTATCACCTTTTTAGGATATAGGCTACTTAAACATCAATTAAAGCCACTGGAAAGCATTGCCGATCAGGCAAAAAGGATAAATGACAGGGAGACCCTTTCAAAAAGGATACACATCAATGCATCGACTGAAGAGTTGGTTACCATTCAGTCTGCATTGAATTTCATGCTTACTCAATTAGAGAGAATCTTTTCTAGCGAAAGGCAGTTTTTCTCCGATGCTGCCCACACGCTAAAAACACCCCTTGCCGTTTTGCGCTCTCAGGTAGAAAACAGCACAGTTTCTCATAAAATGAAACAAGAACAATTATCAACGATTGATGCTGCCAGCGATACAATTCAGGACCTGCTCTTTCTATCCAAGGTTGGGAATAAATCTCAGGAGATAGAGACGTTTTCTTTGAGCAGTTTAATGGAGAATCTCGTGGAATTAGCGACTACTTTAGGAGAGGAGAAGCAATTGCAGGTAACTTCCACTATCCAGAAAGGTGTGGAGTTTAGAGCTGAAAAGAAACTTCTCCAACGAGCACTCTCAAATATTGCCCATAATGCAGTTCTATATAATCGCAGCCAAGGTAGTATCAATTTCGAACTAAAAGAACATGCGGATAAAATCACCATAAAGATTTCAGACACAGGAAGAGGTATTAAGAAACGTGATCAATCAAAGGTATTTACCCGCTTTTTCAGAGGAGAGCATTCCTTTGCGAAAGGCTCAGGCTTAGGTTTAGCTATCACCAAAGCGGTGATTGAAGATTTGGGAGGACAGATCCATCTTGATTCGGAAATTAATAAAGGTACAACTATTAAAATTAGACTATCTTCTACGTCCGCTTAAATTTCATCTTCTCTTCATCTTACTCTTGCTAACCTTTTGGTAAACATCTTAAGTAAGGAGTAATCATGACAGAAGAAAACAAAAAAACAACTAAAGAACTTACAACAAGAAATACTCAAAAACTGATTGATAAAACTGGTTTTTGGAAAGCTGCTGCACTTGTATTGTTCGCCGTTATCCTTTTAACGCAATTGTTTGATGTCTCCATTACCCCCAAACTCTCTTTTCTACAGGGATCCAAAACAAATAATGTAACAGCTACTCAAGCTACAGCAACTAACACTGAGAACAAAATCGACACGGCATCACTTACTGCAGAGGTTATTCCTGAAGAAGGGGTTGTTCTACCAATTACCTGGGGTGATTTGGGGAAACGGATGATTGCAGATGGAGTGATAGATGAACAGAAATTTAGGGCATTATTTGAAGGAGGCTTAAGCAATCAAGATGAACAAATGCTGACAGGGAATATGAATGATCCTGTTGTAATGACGCAACAAAACAGTCGTTATCTGCTAGATATGTTATGGGCTTTTGGCTTAGCTAATAAAAACGATATTCTGGATAACGGTGAGATGACCGATGAAAAATATGGTGGTGATGCAAGTAAATTCGCCGCTACTGGTGGCTGGTCTCTAGCTAAGGGAGCAGGCTTCGATCATTACAGCAAATATCCATATGTAACTCTCACTAATGAACAGCAAGCTTTAGTAGATAAGGTATCTAGGGGAATTTACCGACCTTGCTGTGGTAATTCAACCCACTTTCCTGACTGTAATCATGGAATGGCTATGCTTGGATTACTAGAGTTAATGGCTAAAAACGGAGCCAGTGAACAACAAATGTATGATGTGGCACTCAAAGTTAACTCCTTCTGGTTCCCACAGACCTACATTGATCTAGCCACCTATTTTAAAGAGCAAGGTCAGGACTGGAATCAAGTTGATGCCAAAACAGCATTAAGTGCTGATTACTCCAGTGCACAAGGTTATCAACAAACACGCCAAAAAATTCAGAGTTTACCAAAACCCCAACAGGGTGGAGGTGGTTGCGGAGCATAAACACCATGAAGCAAAAATCCAAACTCTCACCACGTAAACTCTTCTGGCAACTAGCTACCTTCCTCGGTCTTGTTATCCTATTCGCCAGTCCTCTAAACTCGGCCGCTCAGAAACTAGGCATCAAACATCAGATAAATGTCCCTAGCGCCGTTGGTATAGTTGAGGCAAAAGAAGTTTACCCAATGTTTACCTGTCCTTGCTGTGGACAGCCGCTGAACAAAGAAGAACCTTGCTGTGGTTCCATGACGCAGATGATTGATTATATTGACCAAAAAATTAGCACAGGAGCTACCAAAGATGCAGTAATTTTGGCGACAGCTCAGGAATTTGGACTTGAGAGATTGACCGAAGAATCAGATAGATTAGCCCTTCGTGAGGAATTACTTGCCAATGCTCCCAAAGACGCTCCCAAAATTGCTACAAATGAAACCAAAAAAGATTTAGGTATTGTCAGGCAGACAAATGGAACAGTGACCACTGAATTTACTATAAAAAATGAAGGTAAAAGCGATTTGGTTATCAACAAGTTATCTTCATCCTGCGGATGCACTTCTGCCAGCCTGGTTTATCAGGGACAAGAAGGACCACGCTTCTACATGGCTGGTCATGGACACGATGAACCAGATCCTAAC
Source organism: Candidatus Saccharimonadota bacterium (assembly GCA_020428405.1). GTDB lineage: Bacteria > Patescibacteriota > Saccharimonadia > Saccharimonadales > JAGQNJ01 > JAGQMZ01. The sequence goes on from JAGQMZ010000029.1 coordinate 4,410, forward strand.
TGGCAGGTAGCCATCGCGCCTGGAGATGAAGCCACCATAAAAGTTTATTACGATCCAACGGTTCACCAAGACTTAGTCGGTCCGGTCACTCGCACAGTCTCAGTGCACAGCAACGATCCAGTGGATTTTGAAACCAAGTTAACAATTACTTTAGACCAGGAGAAATAATATGAGTCACGATTGTTGTAGTCCAAAACATAATAAAAAACTAGCTGCAAAGAAAGGTATCGACCCATTTCTTGCTGGAATAGGTGTCGTAACTGTTCTCTTGCTAGTAGGAGCAATATTTTTTGGATCCAAAATGGGAGCAACTGCTCAAGATGTAGAGCCAGATGCAGAAGTGGCTATGTCAGTGGCAGAAAATACTTATGATTGGGGCACGGTTGACTATGATGGGGGCATTGTTAGTAAAACGTTTGCCATTGAAAATAGTGGGGCAACTCCACTCAAGCTATTTGATGTTAAGACATCTTGTATGTGCACGACAGCTCAGTTAAAGAGTGCTAGTCAGACGTCTAAAAAGTTTGGTATGCACGAAAAAAGCAGTAGTGTATTTGAAGTTAAACCTGGAGAGAAGGCGGAGCTAGTCGTTGAGTTTGATCCTGCTTTTCATGGGCCTAGCGGAGTTGGTCCAATTAACCGTACGGTTACGATGACTACTAACTCAACAGACAATCCAACGCTCGCATTTCAATTAACTGCCAATGTATTTAAGAAATAAGGATAGTTATATGAATAAGACAACAATCGGCATTTTAATAATAACGTTAGTAGTTGGCTTGGGATTCTGGTGGTCTCGTCAAGGAGAATCCAATAGTTCTGCTAATCAGCCAACAGAAACTAATGAACAAACGTCACAGGTAACGCTGGTCAGCCCTCAAAAATTCGCCCAATTAGCTCAAGAAACCAACGCGTTTATTGTGGATGTTCATACGCCTGAGCAAACTCATATTCCAGGAACTGATGCCGTTATAGCCTACGATCAGATACAGGAAAACATAGCCAAACTCCCTGAAGATAAATCCACTCCGATTTTAGTATATTGCCGCTCAGGTAGTATGAGTGAACGGGCTAGTAAAGAAATTGCTAAGCTTGGATATACTCACGTGTATGACTTAGAGGGTGGCACTAATGCCTACAAAGAACAGCAAGTCTCAGTCCAGCTATGGCCTGAAAAACATGATCTAGGTACGGTTATCTATGGTGATGTAGCTACCACTAGTTTTACTTTAACAAACTACACTCCACTACCCCTTAAAGTAACTCGTGTTTCCACCTCCTGTGGCTGCACGAAAGCCAATGTAGAAAAAGAAGAGTTGGGCGCATATGAGAGTACGATCGTCAACGTTTCCTTTGATCCGGCAGTACACAAAGACGACACCGATCTTGGAGATTTAACACGAACTATTTACGTTGAAACTGATAACCCAAATTACACAGATTTGGAAACCATGATTACCGCTACGGTAGTTAAGAAGGATTAACATGGATACATTATTTCAACTATCACTTCTAGCATCATTCATAGCCGGCATGGTAGCTTTATTTGCTCCTTGTTGTATTACTTTCCTGTTGCCCGCTTACTTTGCCAACATCTTTAAGGAAAAGAAGCGAGTAGTTTTAATGACTTTTATCTACTCATTGGGAATTTTTACAGTGATGCTGCCCGTAGTTCTTGGAGCCAAAGCGTTAAGTCAGTTATTTTTCAATCTACATGACCAAACCTACATTATAGGCGGTTTGTTTCTAATTTTTGTAGGATTCTCGACACTCCTAGGTTTCAAGTTGCCAATGCCACGTTTTAACGTCACCAAACAGGCAGATGATCCGTTATCCACCTACATATTAGGAATCATATCGGGTATTACCAGTGCTTGCTGCGCCCCCGTTCTAATTGGAGTCGTTGCACTCTCAACCCTAAGCCCAACTATAGCGCAATCACTTTTAGTGGGCTTTTTCTATGTACTAGGTATGGTAACGCCGCTTTATCTGGCTAGCCTTTTTATTGATAGACGCAACTTTCTAGAAAAGCCAGTATTTCGCAAACCTTTTAGAGAAGTAGTATTCTTAGGCAAGACTCACATGATCACCGTTTCAAACCTGGTTTCCTTTGTCATGTTTGCAGGTATTGGTCTATTAACGATATTTCTTTCGCTATCAGGAAAGTTGGCTATGGATAGAAGTGAAGCAAGTGTCACCCAAACGATACAAAACGTAGCAGTTTCAGTCACTACCATAGTCCAGAAGATTCCTGGTCTAGATATATTCTTTGTGTTGGTAGCTTTCTGGTTGCTGTATAAGTTTTTAAAATATATAAATCAAGAAAAATAGTTTCATTTTGTAGCTACCCAGTTGTAAATAAAAACAAACAAGTAAACTCCCAACAAACTAATAATCGCTGCTTCAATCATTCCACCAACCAACCCAGCAAATGTCAGATTAAAAAATATGTGCCACTGAGACATAGCTTCTGCAGCTGACACATATACACCCATCTTAGCAAGCACCCAAAGTAATAACATTACTAGGGCAGACCAAA
>JAGQMZ010000002.1:0-64032 GCA_020428405.1 Candidatus Saccharimonadota bacterium
AAGGCAACCTGCCAAGTTCTGGTGGCGCTGGTGGGCCAATGGAGTACAACCTTGATAGTGGCTTTGCACTGCCAGTTGTTGATGACTGGGGTACCCTAGCTTACATTAATCCGGCTGTACACAACCCATCAGCTGCTGCTTGGGGTGTGGCTGACCAGGTCGGCTTCCTCTTTTCGGACTTCTCGGCTGGGTCACCTGGCGTGGTGGCGTTCAGTCGGGGTGGCCCTTGGGTCAATGGCCCTTATTCGGGGCTGTTTACGCTTGGTCTTGTTTATACGCCGTCCGACTTCTCTCCGTCTGTCGGGTTCCGGGCTGCCCTGTGAATACCTTGTCGCTTGATGCTTATTGCTTGACTGCTTAGGGCTTAACTTCTTGTCTTTTATTGTCCGATTCCTGCCCCGCAGGACATCGGACCATTCATATATCATGTAACTATAGGTTCTATTTGTAATGACACGCATTAAACCAAAATCTATGACCGCACCAGATGACCTGATTTTGTATACCAAAATGGTTGATTTCTTGAGCTGGTTATTCCCAATTCTTAATACCTTTCCAAAAAACCAGCGTCTAGTGTTGCAGCAGCAACTGGGTAATAGCGCCCTGGATTGTCTGCGTCTGATTATTAGTGCCCGTAACGCCCGCTTGCCAAGACGCAAGGCCAGTTTGTTGTTTGAGCTTAATGTTGAGTTTGAAGTTCTACGTAAACTTTTAACAGTTGCTCATACCATCGGCTTCTTAAATGCCAAACGCACTGAAAATGGCATGGGACAGCTATTAGAACTTGGCAAGATGACCGGTGGCTGGCTAAAACGCTACGAGTAATACCTTGACACATAATTAATACTTACATACAATTAGTATTACTATGATGTATACAAATTCAATTACCCCAAAAGGTCAAGTTACGATCCCAAAGGCTCTTAGAGATAAGATTGGCTTAAAGCCTGGACAGTCGGCTCGGTTTGAGTTGCTTGATGAGCGTACTATTGTTATTCGTAAGCCATTGACCGACGAACAGGTTCGCCGTGTTGTTGGACCACCACGTGGTGATCAGCCTCTTACTGATAAAGAAAAAGCTCGCCTTAAAGCCCGAGGGCTGCTTTAACTATGACCTTACTTGACGCAAACTACTTTTTGCGTTGGTTTTTAAATGATGTACCGAGTCAAAATAAAATCGTAAAGCAAACACTCGCCCAGGCTGAGCCAGACAGTCTCATGATGGATAGAATTACATTAGCTGAAGTTACCTATGTTCTTAGGAGTCTTGGTTACAATCATCAGCAAGTGGTGATGGCTATAAAAGAATTCTACCTTGTTGCTTCAGTAAAACCATTGGACAAGACCCTGAGCTTGGCTCTGGATATTTTTGAAGGCACTAGTCTTGATTTTGAAGATTGTTGGTTGGCCGCAAAAGTAAAAGATGCGGATATGTCGTTAGCGTCGTTTGATAAGCAATTGCAAAGATTTGTCAGTAGTCTTGCTTAGCTACTTAGGCTTGTTCCCAGATTTCTTTAGTCAGCACGTTATAACGCCTGAGCTTGTCTATAGTCGTAAACCGTACATCTGGTCGGTCTTTATCATCTCGATCCCAGTCCTCGCTAATTAACCCTCTGGTTCGCTGTTTGGCGTATATTAAGTCTGTTAGCGTTGCACATACAAGTAGCATCGTCGGTCGTGGATTACCGGTTCGTTCGTTCCACTCATCAATTTCATCTTCAAAGTACTGGACGTAGTTCTTTAGTCGCTTACGTAAACGGTAGTGCGGTAGGGTTGCCTCAAAGATTTCTAGTATGTAGCTACTTTGAACTGAATTTGGGTCGGCAAGTTCGTCAGTCTCACATTTATGGAAGCAGAGGTCAGGATTAATGAGTTCGCTGTCATTCATGAGGTCGTAATACCGTTCATCCTGATAATCCGCTCGAGTCTCGTAGTAATAACAGGTCGTGTGGTGGTAGCTGGCGTGTCGTGTATCATCAAGCTCAATGCAGCAGTTCGCTATATCTAAACAACTGTCAATAAAGCTCTGGCTGCGTTCATTATCGCGGTAGCGTATAGCAAGTCCATCTTCTGGGGCAAACGGTAGGTTTCGCAGGTGTCGGATACCATTAATCCCCATATAATAAATGGCTGGCTTAGTTTTATCCGCAAAGTGGTCTTTGTTATAAATCCAACATATGTAGTCTTTAGAGCGTAGGTCTTTAAGCCATAGGTTTATTGTTTTCTTATCTTTATGCTTCATCATTGTTTGTATTTGAATTCTTGTTAAGAAACGAAAGCTGTATAGTAAATTAATAATTTGTTTTTGTTTAGGTGTTATTTTTGGCAGCGATTCTATTTTCATATGCCAAACCCTCCTACTCCGTTATATATAAAAGTAGGTACCACTATATTCCTAAACTAACAGATTGACACAAGCGTTATTCTGCCATCGCCCATGGGGGCAAAATACATAGGCAATTTTGTATTGACATGAGCATTATTGTAGCGTAGTATGTTTCATGAAGACCTTCGGCACCGTAGTTTATAAGCTACCCAGCGGAAGGCCTTTTTTATTTGAGCTTATCTATCGAAAAGACTGACATAAAATATTTCCTATCGCTTTTGTTTTACATGATCCCAGAAAATATTTATAAATATCTTATCTTTTTTAAAATAAGCAGAGCGAATATAGGCTTGGAGTCTTGGTGAACGTTTCTGAATAGCATGGTATTCTTTACGTGCTGCTTTCATTACTTCTTTATGTGAAGTGCCTGGAAGCTTTCCGTATTTTGATTTATGTACTCTCATTATTACCTACTACCTTAGCATAATGTTACTATTAAATTATGGGTAAAAAGAAGTTCCTAGATCTTATTAAGCTCGCGGCGCAGCCTTTGCCAAAAGGAGCGAAAACACGTTTTGATGACGATGATTATAACGAAAGGCAAACTCTGAAACGTACGAATGAAGCCAGTAAGGCGAAACAGAATGGTAAGTCCCATTCACAGAACGCTTCAACTGACCGAAAAAGCCCTCGACGTGGTTCGTCGTAACACCATTCTTTACGAACTCTTTTGCAATATGCCTGACTGACTCATGTTCAAATACAACTCGTACACGTAAATGCTTATAGATCTTGCTTTCATCAGTGTGAAGCATAGAACCAGGTCTTACATTTGATTCCAAGAACGGTACGGCTGTGTCTGAGTTGGCTTTCGGTACCACGGCTGTTCTAACATGTCCACCAACTTCCAGAGCTGCTAAAACTGGTGTTTTGTTGTCACCTTTCTTACTTTGTTTACTCTTACCGCCAATATATGCCTCATCTACTTCAATTGGGGTGCCTAAAAAACCAAGTTTGCCACTTTCATTCATGAGTATGCGTATCATCTTGGCCATACGGTGGGCTGTTTTATAACTGACGCGTACTTGTCGTTCTATTTCCTTAGCGCTGACCCCATTCTTGGATACAGAGAACAGGTACAATGCATGGAACCAGTCTGTGAGTGGTGTAGTAGATTTTTCAAAAATAGTGCCAGCTAGCGGATATATCTGATGTCTACATTCCTTACAGACAAAAGACATGCGTTGTTTAACTCTGTAATACTTTGGACTAACGATACCGCAGTGCGGACAGGCCTTCATGCCACCGTAGCGTGCATCAAAAAGATATTGCAGGCATGCATCATCATCCGTAAATTGTGCTTGCATATCTTTTAGCGTATATCTCATAGTGTTGCTCTACTTGTCTACAAGTACATTATAACACTTAAGAACGTGTACATATTGTTGTAAAATAGTTACTATGTGTATAAGTGAATAATGAGCAAAATCAGCCCATCTGTTTACTTGTTCTGACTACACACTCCTCGGATAAATAAAAAGCTGCTCCTATTTCAGAGCAGCTTTTAGTTATTGGGCAACGTAGACTATTTAAGCAAGCTCTACAGTTGCACCAGCCTCTTCTAGAGACTTCTTAGCAGCTTCTGCATCTTCTTTGCTAGCTTTTTCTACAACTGGCTTTGGTGCGCCATCAACGATAGCTTTTGCTTCACCCAGTCCAAGACCAGTAATTTCTTTAACAGCTTTAATAACTGCTACTTTTTGTGCACCAGCATCTTTAAGGACAACATCAAATTCGCTCTTTTCTTCTGCTGCACCAGCGTCGTCACCACCAGCGGCTGGGCCAGCGACCGCTACTGCAGCTGCTGCCGCAGGCTCAATGCCGTACTCGTCTTTTAGGATAGTTTTTAGTTCGTTTACCTCTAGAACAGTTAAGCTTGTTAGCTCTTCTGCTAGTTTTTTAAGATCTTTTGCCATCTTCTTCTGCGCCTAAGGGCTTATGAGACAAACCTACGGTTTTTCTCATCGTGCCGGGCAAAAAATGTGATTTTTGCTCAGGCTGCTCTTTTCCCTTAAGCTCTCCTTTCTTAATCGTTAGTATTATTAGGCTGTTGCCTTTGTTTCTACACCATCAAGTAGTGCGTGTAAGTTGCCAGAAAGTGCATTTGTAACATCGTTAAGTGGCGATGCTAGAGTTGCAATTACTTGAGCAATTAGCTCATTCTTACTTGGCAAGTCTGCTAGTGCCTTGACATCGTCTGCGCCAAGGAACTGACCATCTGCAGTAATAGCTCCAACAAATTGTATGCTGGGATTCTTTTTTGCAAATGTTGATAGGTTTTGGGCTGGAGCAACTTCGTCATCGCCATTAAAGGCATACAAAAGCTGTCCTTTTAATTCGCTTAAATCAACGTTTTTTAAGTTTTCGTTGTTTTGAACGGCCTTAATTATAAGACGGTTCTTAACAACCTTAATCTTCGTTCCGCTTAATTTAGCGTTTCTGCGGAGCTCTTGAAGTGCTTTTACGCCTGTTCCTTGATATGACGCCACAACCGTAAGTTTTGACTCGCTTAGTAAGGTAGTAATTTCATCGACAACTGATTGCTTTTGTTCTTTGGTTAAAGCCATAGTTTTATGAATCCTTTACCTTAAATTTATATCGACCTGAGTGTTAATGTTCTTCTACCAAAAAAGCCTTTGGTTGGCCAAAGACTTCTTAATATACGATTTTGCTTTTATCTTTTATAAATAACGGCTTCTCGTACCTCGGTAGCATTCTTAAGTGGTTACACCGCTACTGTCTTTGGTAAAATGTACCTGAATTATATCAATTCTTTAGGGTAATATCAAGCAATATGATTATTTTCTAAATGTTCTAACTTTTTTCTTAAAACTGGGTTTAGGCCAGTTTGGCGAGATCGAAAAAGCACTTCCTGAAATTTTCCATTATCTGGATTTTCGGTGTTGGCCACTGCTTTATTAGCAACATCTAATATATCATCAACATCTACAACTGCAAGAATACCTTCATATGTATTGATACTTAAAGAAGCGTACAGTCTGTTGAATCTGGCTGCAATCTCAAGCGAATCTCCATCTTCAAAACTTGCAGTTGTAGCCATTGCTAAGTGTCCTGCAAATTGTTCTCGCTCAGCTCCTTCCATTCGGCTAAACTCGGCTACAATTTGCCTATCCGTTATAGTTTGCTCCCGTTGCATCCTTAACTTATCCGCAATGCTCGCTTGCAAATCTACTACCGGGTCTCGTTGTATTACTTGATAGCTTTCTACTTCGGTTAACATATATTCCTTTCAATTTAAAAACCCCGCTGTTGCGGGGTTTGGGTTACTTTAACAATAACATTAATCCCGCGGTGGCGAGTTCTTAATAATTGCAATAATTATTGATTGTGTCATCGGTAAAGTTTATACTCCTTACACAATTATCTGTCAAGCTGGCAAATGGGCTCGATTAGGTGGAGTTACATGCGTAATGACTTCTGGAATGTCTACTTCCCCAGCTGCACTTAGTACAACCCCACCTACGACTTTAGCTGAATCAACTTCGTATGATTCCTGTTCTTTGTTGGCAGAGCCTATCATTGTCTGTACATCTTTTTTGCACACCTCAGCCCATCTTGAATCCATAGGGTCTTTAATTTCTTCCATTTTTTTCCTCTCAAAGTTAAATAACTCTAAACTTACTTAAGGCTGTTTAGCTTTGACTTACGGTTTAGTTTGCACAAGCAAAGCACAGCCTGTTCAGGCTAAGGAGTGTTAGTGGTTGCCGTGCTTTATTTATCATTACATATAAATTATCAAATAATATTCTACTTGACAACAAGCTTTAACAGCAGTAATTTAATATATGTGAGCTATTTCAACACAGTTATTGCCAAGATTTGCATGAGCCACCGATATGGCTTTGTGCTCGTCATGCAATAAGGTGTTGGATTTGGTTCAGTAAAGCGACAATTTAGAAAAATGAAGCCGAATCCAAACAAGGGTTCGGCTTTTTAATGAAAGGTATACAGATAATGACATTACTAGAGACGGATTTAACACCCGAAATAATGAAGCTTGATACTGACGCATTGATTGGCTATGAAATGACTACTTCTAGGGAAAGGCTTAGAGATTTTTTCAATAACCCAAAAAGGAATACAATTGACTCAGATGTAGGCTATGCGGTTGTTATGTCTGATTATTTGAACACTATTCAGAAGTACTGGTATGAACAAGATGCAGCTACGAAATATGAAGTAATAGAAGAATTGCCAAGGAGAATTAAAGCAGAGGCTCAAATGTTTTTTGAGAGTGTTGAGCCAATTGATGAAATTGCTAATAGAGTTAACACTTATCTAAATGATCAGACTGCTAATAGTCTTAAACAAAGAGGGATTTCTCAGTATCCTAGAGCAACAACCATGACTTTACTTGATATATTTGACGATTATCGTTAGTTCAATTATTTTATATACTATTAAGTTTGAACTGAGTATATCGTTCGGCTGCTAAACGAGTTAATTCTGGATCTTCATCTTTGTTTACAAATATCATTGCATCAGCAATAACTGGGTGGACTTCTGCAAGCTTATCGTGCATCTGTTTAACTAGTTTTCTGTAACCAGGATGGCCTTGTGGAGTTGTTCTTAGTTCGTGCAAGTGAAAAGCTTCTCTTGCGTTATATGTAACTTTCCAGCGCATTTTATGGCCAAGTAAGGTTGCATACTGGGCTTCTAAATCATAACCAGCTTTTTGTAAGTCACTATACAACGACAGACTAATTTCAAAACATTGCTCAAATTCATCTGTTAGATTAGCTTGCTCAACTAAATCAGGGACATCAAAGCCTAGCCTTGGCGAAAGATACTGCCATTCAAGGTCATCGACAATTCGATGACGTTGTAAATCTCTAAAAATACCGTAGTCACAAACAAGATCCCAAGAATAATGCGCTTTTTCTAATGCTCTGCCAGGACGGTGCCTTCTGTTTAGTCTTTCTCCCATATAGCTGTTAAATATTTCTAAGCGTTTTTGATAGGGCATTTCATTAACTTGTTGCTGAATTTCTTCAAGCGGTGCATTTGAATGCTCGTATACCATATCTGCAACTAGGTCTAGCTCATTTCGTGGCCAGTAGCTGGAGAGTGTAACTTCAGATGTTTTGTCCGAAATGCCGTATGATTGAGAGACAAGTTCGTTAGCTAATTTACTTACTGCTTTATAAGTATTTGCCCTATATGCAATAGTGGCACCGCCACGCTCAGGCTTATCTGCTCTTTCAAGAAATGTCGGAATAACTTTTCTTAACTCATCAAGCAACTGTTTACCTACTTTTTGGGCTTCTGGCAATTTGTCTGACATAAGGTGCATTATTAAACTTTCTAGAGCCTGACCTGAAGCGTAAATACCTACAGTTGATGTGGTTGCAACGGGCAAAAGTGGTCTTGCGGCGTCGCAAGCTTGTGCCCGGGTTGCGCTCTTCCAAGCTGTGTCTTGCTGATTTTTTGATACGCTAGAATTTGATCTCACGTATGCGGTCAGTTTGTGTACAATATCCGAGTATATATCAAAAATTTTATCGATTTTGGCTATGTATTTATCTTTGGTTTCAGTGTCTAAATATTTAGGTATATGGTACCTATATTTACCTTGACTATCTTTTTGGTCAAAATATATGTACCGAGTTGACTGCTCTAGGTATGATGCCAATCTACCCCACTCAAGCTTTTTTGTAAGCAGATTAGAAGCGTTTTCTACTACAACATGTTGGCCAACTAGCTGTTGTACAGAATCATCGCCATATGCTGTAATGACACGTTTTAGTAAGTTCTCATCTTTGCCGGCTTTTTCTATAAATTCGTCCAAAATCGTTATCCGCATATCATCACCGCGTCGGCTAAGCCTTGCCATTGCTGCGGCTATTGTTACCGGGCTTAGTTCTTCGTTAAAGGCATAAACACTGCTGTTGGTGTTAGTGACTACATTGGAAAGATATTGTTTGCCGGCATCGGTTATTTTATAGCCGTCATCATCTTTTATTAGTAATTCTTCGTTTAATGTATTTACTGGTTTAAGCATTGGCTGAACTTTCTCCCATATCATTTTATGTACTGTATCAATATCAAGTAATTGACCATCTCTTACGCAATCTATTCGTTCAAAATCCTTAGGGAATAACTCGCACAAATCATCGTATACTTCTACAGCTGTTTGTAAATGTTTTAAGTCAGCTTCATGGATATCTCGTTTTTTATCCGTATAAGTTCGCTCTTCTTTTTGGTCTACCAGCTTTTGAGCTATCTCGGCCGGAACTCTAAGCACAAAGTTTTTATCTGGCCTGGGTATTCCAAGCATTTCAAATTCTAAGTTATCAAGCCAAATAAAATAGCCACGTCTTTCCTCTGGATGACTAAATTTTGTTCCTTGGTGGCCCATGTTAGAGCCTGTAAATCTGTTGCACAGTACAATTTTACCGGCCTTCAGTGCTTTTTTTATGTCAGAAGATGCCTGGTATCTATCTAGGGCATAAAATAGCGAACCAGTATATGGACCTACCTGCTCGGCTGTGCCGTATTTGCCATTCAAGTATTCCTTGACAAAAAAGCTTGAATTTTCTTCGTATTGAGGAAAGTCAAAAGTTGCAACATCATGGCCTTCGCGCTCCAACCGTTGTTTTAGTAATTTAAATTGTGTACCTTTACCTGAACCGTCGGTACCTTCGATTACTATAAAAAGACCTTCCCCACCCGTTTTGCTGGGCATGGAAGTATCAGTCACCTTTTAAACCTGCAATTCCTTTCGGTAAAATTCTTTTATCCTTATATGCTTTTGGCAGCATCTGGTCAGGAGTCCAATTTTTAATTAATGTATCAAGATCTGTTCCTGACTGATATTTGCCGCTAAACCCGCTATTTCTTCCTTGGCCGTAGTTACCTTCAACCTGGCCTGTTTCTAAAAATATTGCTTGTGCGATCCGTTCACCAACTGGCAAAAGCACGATTTCTTTGTGATTTAAGTTATAAATTTCTAGTGTTAGCCGGTTTATATATCCGGGGTCAACCCAGCCGGCATCAAAACACACTGCTACACCATTTCGTCCCCAACTTGAACGAGCCTTTATTTCATATGCTCCAGGTGGTTTTATGCCAAAAAATTCGTGTGTATGAGCTAAAATTCGTTCGCCAGGCTTTAATGGTATGATGGGGTGTTTTGGCGGTATGTTCTTAAGAAGCTTAACACCGTTAATATCGCACCATTCCTTATGGGGTAATGCGGTTTGTGGTTTACCAAAGTATCTTTGAACGTCAGACTCATCAAATGGATTATAGATTGTATTATCACCGGCTCGTTCAGTTCTATAATAGTTTGCTCCTAAAGTTACATCTAGACTAGCATGAGATATATGCTTGGGACTAAACGGCCGACAGACTATGTGCCCGTCATCTAAAGCCTTTTTAATTTGAATATTACTATATACTCCCATGTTTGTAAGATATTGTAGCAATTTTTATAAGTCTTTTGCTAGACAAGATACCATATTACAACAGACTTATAAGTTTAATGCTTTAGCAATAGTCGCCCCTACTTGATCAATACTGCCGTTGGCGTTAATAACATGAAGATTAGTTGGTAAACCGGCTAAGTCATTAACAAATTCATAAGCCTTAACATAACCATTACGCATACGTCTTTTATATTCATTATTTTGCATTTCAAAATAATTCGTTGTTTGTTCGGGTTGGATTTTTAATCTTTCTTGTTGTCTTGTAAATAGTTCGTTATCGTTTATAGAAAAGAGCAATAAATCATCAATGTCCCATAATCGCAGCATGCGCTCGCAGGCATCGTAAGCATGGCTAACATCTTTTAGCTGAGACCCAAATGCATTGTAGGCCAATATTGCTAAAGGGCTTCGATCTATAATAATGACATCGTAGTTTTCGGCTTTTTGCTTCATATCTTGGCCTAGAGCGGTATGCATAGCCAATGAAATGTATAAATCAACCTCGGGCGTTCTTTCAATATTTGATAACGAAACTTTTCGTAGCAGTTCACCAATTGGTGTTCCGCCGCTAGCTCGTGTCCGAAGAACTTTTAAGCCCTTATCTTCAAGTTTTTTAACTAACCCATCGACTTGAGTTGTTTTGCCACTGCCATCAGGGCCGTCAATAGCAATAATACGCGCTTTTTGATTAGTCACGTATGTTATTGTACGCTTTAGAAATATTATTTACTAGACTTCAGATACGGCAACTCTAATACTGGGCCCCATAGTGGTTGTAATATGAACGGATTGAACGTAGGAATTTTTTAAGCTAGCTGGCTTAGCGGATTTTAGTGCGGCTACCAAGACATCTAGGTTTTTTTTCAAATCTTCGGCTGAAAAGTTAGTTTTGCCAATGTTCACATGAACAATCCCGTTACTATCTACACGGTACTCGATACGTCCTGACTTAGCTTGCTTTACAGCAGAAGCAATATCTTTAGTTACCGTACCACTCTTAGGATTAGGCATAAGACCTTTGGGCCCTAATACTCGAGCAAATTTACTAAGTTTTGCCATCATCATCGGAGTAGATACCAGAACGTCAAAGTCTATGTCTTCTTTTTCTAATCTTTGTAAAAATTCATCGCTTTCAGCAATATCAGCACCAGCTGCCTTTGCTTTCTTAAGGTCATCAATATCCGCAAAAACGGCAACTTTAACTTCTTTACCGGTACCAGCTGGCAAGCTAACAGTACCGCGAATATTTTGATCAGCCTGTCTTGGGTCAACACCCAGTCTTACGTGTAGTTCCACGCTGGCATCAAATTTTGCAGGATTTGTTTTTAGTGCTAGATCCAAAGCCTCTGTAAAAGTATATTGCTTGGTTTTATCAATAAGCTCGTATGCTTTACGGTAGTTTTTCCCTCTTCTTTCGGCTAGTGGGCGTGGTGGTTTAACTTGTTTAACAGGTTTCTTTGGCTCTTCTTCTTTTTCTTCTTGTGGTCCTGACTTTTGGCGCTCAATCTTAGCCTGTTTCTCTTCGGTTGCTTTTATACCTTTTGCACTATGCTTACCAGCTTTAGCAATTTTTGCATCGTCTTTTTTAAGCAAACCTTTAATTGCAGCTTCAAGTTCTGCAATCGTGTTCTTTTCTGTTACTTCTAGTCCAAGTTCTTTAGCCTGTTCTAGTAATTCGGCTTTCTTTGCCATTGTTGTCTCCTTTCGTGGTTCAGTCGTTCATAAAATGAACTCCCACAAAGTTATTATTTACTCGTCTTCTACTGCACCATATGGATCATCTACGCCTCCCTCACGTAAATCTGAAATTGTATCTTCAATATGCGGAGTTATATCTTCTGTTGAGGGTAACTTAATCCTGTTTTTTTCTGCAAACTGTTGCATTCTTTCATTATATGCGTCATTGTCCGGAAATCCTGGGCCAGCAGATCCGCGTTTAGGCGTTACTTTACCTGGATAGGTCTCTGGGTTGTAAAGATTTTTCTCACCTTCCATAATTATTCTATCTCCTCTAGAACACCTAACTTGTCTAAGAAATATTTCGCCTGAACACTATTATTCGCTCTGTAAACTTGCTGCAAACGGTCAATAACTTTTTGCGACTTATCATTTTCTATTGGCAATTCGTCATTTACTAGCATATATGCCGAACGTCTATCGTGTTCAGAAAATAATAAAGATGGATCAGAATCTTCGTTATGTATGGGTAGTGAGCCAGAGTTATTTTGCCCTGTATAAAGTGTCATGGTTAGTTAGCTATCTCCACACCCATACTACGTGCTGTACCGGCAACCATCTTTTTAACTGCTTCTACGTTATCAGCATTCATATCTTTAGCTTTTTCTTCGGCAATCTCTGTTAGCTGAGCGTCAGTTAACTTTTTATCAAGTTTTTCTGTATTTGGGCGGCCAGAGCCTTTTTGGATGCCAAGTTTTTGGCGGATTAAATCATCAGTTGGCTGTGATACAACCCTAAAATCCATTGAACGGTCATCAAAAATTGTAATATGAGCTGTGACTGTACCTTTCATGTCTTTGGTCGCCTCGTTAAAAGGCGTCACAAAGTCCATCATATTAACACCATACTGACCAAGTGTTGAACCCACAGGAGGGCCAGCACTGGCTTTGCCGGCTGGAATCTTCATTTTTAGATTTGCTTTAACTTCTTTTTTAGCCACGTTTATACCTACTCTTTACGTAATTTAATCTGTTATTTAGTGTCATTTACGTAATCGTTTACGTAAACGATTACGTAACTATCTAAAAAAGTGCGTAACTCGTTTATTCTACTACAAATCACCCCTGTTGTCTACCCATGAGACAAACCTACGGTTTTTCTCATCGCACCAGGCAAAAATGCGATTTTTGCTTGAGCTGCTCTTTTCCCTAATTTCGGTTATGATTTTTTCTTCTGTAATTGGTATAGAACTTCACTACATCTAGTGCTATCTCCTACACGCGTCTGGATAGGGAATACTCCCTGATCGGGGTTTTTGATAAATGTGTCACTAAACCCACAAGCTTCTACATTACAACCAAATGTTACTTGACTGACAGCTGAACTAGCAAGTGCTATTTCTAGCTTAACCTCTTAACTAAATAAAACGAGGTATCTCCACGGATTAACCAAAGGCTCTTGTTGGGCCACAACTAGACTCGTTTGACTTGTAGTGAGTCTAGTTCTACGGGTGTTTCACGACCAAACATGTTAACGAGTACTTTAAGTTTGCCCTTTTGAGCGTCAATTTCATTAATAGTGCCGTCAAAGCCTTTGAATGGTCCATCAACAATGTTAACAACTTCGCCTTCTTTGTAATCAATCTTATGTTTTGGCTCAGCACGGCCCATACGCTTCATGATTTTTTCAATTTCTGCATTGCTGACAGGGCTTGGGTCGGTTCCTGTACCAACAAAACCGGTAACGCTTGGAGTGTTTCTAACAATGTACCAGGCGTCTTCCGTAAGTTTCATTTCTACCAATACATAACCCTGAAAAATCCGTTTTTCTACAACTTTACGCTTACCATTTTTTACCTCTATCATTTTTTCTTTCGGTACTAGAACCTGAAAAATTTTATCTTTCATATCAAGACTGTCGGCGCGCTGTCTGATACTCTCTGCCACCTTTTCTTCATAGCCACTATAGGTATGGATTGCATACCAGCTTTTATGTGTGTCATAACGTTTGTTCATTATAAGATTACCTCTTTAAATAATTTATCTAACCCATAATCAATGATTGAAACAAAAAATCCAAACACTATGGCAAAAATAAATACCGCCGTAGTTAATTTAATGGTTTCTTTGCGGCTAGGCCACTCAACCATCTTTACTTCTTGCCAGCTATACATAAAGTAGTCAATTAATAAAATTTTTCTAAAAAATCGGCCGATTGATCTAAATACTTTATTTTGAAATGGCTTTAATACAAATTTAAACGGTCTTAAAACTGTTAATATTAGTTTTTTTATTGCTGAAAAAAACTTAGTAACAGGAGTTAGCTTTCGGCGTGTTTTACGCTGTCTCTTGGTCTTTTTTACCGGTTCTTTTCTGACTCTCGCCATTGATTCTCCCTAGAATTAAAAATAGTCCACCATATAAATAGTAGACCGGACTTGTCAATAGTACTTCTTATGTACCGTATTGTCAATGGTAACTTTGCTTTAAGTTTGGAATTTTGATTGTAAAGACAGAGCCTTTATTGAGCTCGCTATTGACTGATATTTCGGCATGAATAAGTCTAGCTAATTTCAAGGTTACATATAAGCCTAAACCAGTACCGTTATTTTGTCTTGTTCGATAATCTTCTGAGCGAAAAAACTTATTAAAAATCTTTGCTTGGTCGTTTCTGCTAATACCAATGCCGGTATCTTGAACGATAAATTCAATTGCATTATTTATTTGTTTAGCTGAGATTGTTACTGACCCTTTTTGGGTATATTTTATAGCATTTGTAATAAAGTTTTGTAAAATCTCATTAACGTACATTCGGCTGGAATTTAATAGCTCTACGTTGGCATCCGGGCTTATTTTTAGTTGTAAACCCTTGGCTTGGGCTTCCGGTGTATATGCTTTTTGAAACTCTGACAAAAGATTATATACGTTGATTGATTCTACCTGTACTTCTAGCTTCTCTTTCTCTGCCCTAGATAAAGTAGAGAGATCATTAACCAGATCACTTAAAAACACTATTTGTTCATGAGCAAGTTTTAATGCCTCTGTGGTTTTGCTTATATCACCACCTTTTTGAGCAATTAACAGTGCGTTACTTATGTTTCCTTCAGAAATTGTAATTGGAGTTCTGAGTTCGTGGCTGACTACACTTATAAATTCATCTCTTTCTTCTTCTAGGGATTTTTCATGAGTTATATCACGCAATAGTATAACGTGACCTCTTGTACCTGTAACACCGTAACCAAGTCTAACTGGTGCGATACTAATGTAAACATTTATAGTGCTATTATCTTTATAAGTAATAATGTAGTCGCGTGATGAATATTGTCTTTTAGTGTTTCTAATTAAAGTAGGAATGTGAATAGTTTGGTTTGTGTGAGGGTCGGTTAAAGTTAAAACGGCAGAAAGCTGCTTATCAGTTATAGCGGTGTTTATATCTAAAATATTAAGCGCTGCGCCATTGTAAACGGCAATTTTTTGTTCTTCATCAATTGCAATAACCCCGTCAGCCATGCTGTTAATTAGACTATTAAGACGTTCATGTTCAATATTTACAGGTGGTTTTTGAGGATTTTCGTTCACAATGTAAATATTATGGCATACTTCTTATGGTCTAGAAACGACTATATCTGGAGAGTGGCTTTTTATTTCCTTTTTTATTGTCATATAATCCGGCACAAATTTTTCTACTAAACTCCAAAATTCTTTGCTGTGATTTAAATGTACTGTGTGAGCAAGTTCGTGAAAAATAACATACTTAATATGAGTATCGGGAAGTTGTATCAAATATAAATTTAACACAACATCTTTTTTGTTGTTGCAGCTCCCCCAGCGGCTTTTTAATTTTTTTATTTCCAAGCTGCTAAGATTAAAATTATTTTCATTGGCTAGCTGTCTGGCCATAGGAATCAAGATATTTTCTGCATCACGTTTTAAAATATTTGTAATATATTTTTCTATCCTATTTTGCCCTGCTTCTGATTCTGAAGTTTGATCTAAAGGAACGGCTATCGTTATTATGCTACCTTCTTCCTGGATACTAAAATTACTTGAATTACTTGATATTAATCTTAAACGATAGTTATTACCAATGATTGACCCATCGATGAATGGTAATCTTTGTGCTTGGTTATTTGCTATCCACTGCTTTCTTTTCTTAACAAACTCAACAGCAGTTTTATAAGGTAACCAACTCGGTAATGTAACTTTAACCGTGCCTCCGTTTAGTTTAATTCTTATGGTTTTTGAGGCTCGATGTTTGTAAAAGGTAACTTTACCAATATCATCAATTTGGTAAGTTTTCTGTGCCATTTAATTTTAGCGTATTGTGATATTTCTGCGTGACATATCAACTCTACCAGAAGCCGGGACCAAGTTGATTAAACCAGGCTTTACAACACCAGACGATAAATTGCTTGGATCTATTAACCTTAAACTGTACAATTTTTTTAGAATCGCTGTACGCTGCATAGGAAACGAGTGTTTTCCACTTAGTACAATAAAATCCTCGTCATGTGCCGGTCTTTGCATTTTACCAATTATTTCGTTAAATTTTGGCCTGTCTAAAGGTTGTGCGTGTCTGTCTTCTGCTCGTCGTCTATCTCTATGAGACACTCTTGCAAATGCACTATCAGCATCGATTTGAAACCAAATTAAAACATGTTCGGACTTCTTTTTTCTAGCTATTTCTCTAAGCCGTCTTCTTTGTCTTTTGTTAATAGCATTTGTGTCATAAATTACTGAAACACCAGAATCCAAAAACTCCTCTGTCATGTATTCCATAAGGTGTTCGACAATCTCATTTTCTGTCTTATCGTAACGAGGCTCTTCAAATAGCTGATACCTAATTTTGTCACCTTGAACATGGGCTGACCGGATTGTTTCTGCTATGTGGTTTGCAAAGTATGTTTTTCCGGCACCAGGAAAACCATAAAGCATAATAAGTGTAGGTTTTGTCAACTCAAGCTTCGCCATGTACTATATTGTATAACAGATGTGCGATAAATTAAAAAATGTATATAGCTTGATGACTTATTAATGTAATTAATGTATTATTACAGGGGTGTATAGGGGTGTAGCTCAGTTGGCTAGAGCGTCGGTCTCCAAAACCGAAGGCCTCGGGTTCGAGTCCCGCCACCCCTGCCAGCAAATTTTAAACCCTGGCGTGAGGATGCCAGGGCTATTTTTTTATAGTATTTCGAATTTTTAGCGTAAACCAAGTTTGCTTGAACAGTGTGGCCATTGTCCCCAGCCACTTCTAGCTTGCAGAATCTCGGCACGCTTAATTTGCTCAGCTTTACTATTTTGGTGAGGTAAGCCAGTACCACCAACTGAACGCCAGGTTGCAGCGCTAAACTGGACGCCGCCATAGTAACCATTGCCAGTGTTGATAGACCAGTTACCTCCAGATTCACAAGCCGCTAATCTATCCCAAACTCCGCCATCAACATTTGCGGCAGGTGCTTGAGCAACGTTTTGCTTTCTAGATGAAACTTTCTTGCTTGAACTAACCTTCGGCTTAATGCTACTTACTCGAGCAACCTTTTCAGGCATTGGTCGCTCTGCTAGTTCTTCATCTGAAGATGGTATTCTAATTTGTTCGCCTGGATGTATTACATCTGGGTGAGCAATAAATACATTCGCGTAAAACAGTCTTTGGTATGTACTATCATTTGCTTTTGCAATTTTTGAAAGGCTATCGCCTTTCTGGACCTCAACAACTACCTGCGCTGGTTGTTGAGCTTCCGGTTGGCTAGCTTCTTGAGCATAAGCCTTTGATCCTGCAATGCCAAAAAATAGCACGGCAGAAATTATTCCCGCAGTAAGTACGGTTTTATTCATATTCTTGTTCCTCCTTATACCCACAGTAGCCCCTACTTACATTTTTAATTTATATGGGGACTGTTAGGTTTATAGTCACTCTTCCCTCACAAAAAAATGACACAAAGACCATCATACTGTTAATCAAATAAATGTCAAATAAACACTTTAAAAACAATGTTGTAATAATAACCTAAGTATTGTTTAGTGCTTTTTGGCTTTTACTTCATTTCGTCCAAGATTTTTTTTGGTTTCAGTAAAAGTTACATGTTTTCTTAAGCGCGGGTCGTATTTACGAAGACTTAGTTTGTCTGGCGTATTTTGGTTATTTTTAATAGTATAATAACTTCTTATTCCAGATTCTTCAGAAACAAGTCCTATAATTTTACGTTTGCTTGATTTTTTTGCCATCGTTTTTAACCTCACTTTTAGTTGGAATAATAACTGCCAGTATCAAATATGCGATAACTCCTGGTAAAAGACCAGAAATGATTGTAATTAGTATATAGCCGGCACGTATGATGTTTGGATCAATATCAAAGTACTCGCCAATTCCACCACAAACGCCTGCAATCTGCTTATCACTATTCGATCTTAGTAATTTTTTCATCATTAAAAATGATAACAGATTATTGTAATAAATTCAATGGAGCCGTTGTCGGGATTTGAACCCGAGACCCCTTCCTTACCATGGAAGTGCTCTACCCCTGAGCTACAACGGCACTAACATAGTACAAATTTTAAATATTTTATTTTGGTGCAGGGAGAGGGATTCGAACCCCCGAAGGCATAAGCCAGCAGATTTACAGTCTGCCGTGTTTGACCGCTTCACTATCCCTGCCCAAGTAGCCACATTGTAGCTACTGAACACTTTCCTGACTCTCCTCATGGTTTAGATGTTCTCGCATTACATCTAAATGGAGCCGGCAGAGGGATTCGAACCCACGACCTACGGTTTACAAAACCGCCGCTCTAACCAACTGAGCTATGCCGGCACATCAGAACCGACGGCCAGCTGATATCTATAAGTTTGCGTACTTCAGCTTCTGTCGCTTCTTTCTTTTAATCTTTTATCCAGCTGAACGGACAAAGTCGTTACTTGGGATAAAAAATTGTAGGATTTTTGTTTTAATGCACGTGCAACTGCACTCGCATGATTTTATCAGAACAGGGGTTAAATAACAACCCTGCGCTTAGGTCGTGCGATTCTTTTTGGCTTACTGTCTGGAACGACCATTTTCTTCATTTTATGTTCAATAATCTTTGCTTGCTCTTCATGGTTACGACTTTCGTATGCTTTATGTAGTAGGGACAATGATTCTTTATTTGGCTCAAGCTCAACAGCTTTCTCTAATTCTTTAAACATCAGTTTATCATTACCTAGCTTTTCTTGAACTTTTGCATACGCAATGTGACGAGCAGCCATAGAATCTTCTAATTTTAGAGCTTGCTCAAAGGCGGTTGATGCTTTGTCATAATTTTCTGTTTCATAATAAATTAAACCTAGGTTATGAAGACTCGAGGCATTAGTTTCAATACTTGAAGCTATTTCAAAACAGTCGATAGCATCTTTGTATTCCTTCTGCTTGGCGTATAGAATGCCTAGGCGGTTGTATGCAGCTGCGTTTTTTTCGTCAATTTTTAGAATCGTAAGTAAAGCTTTCTCGGCACGTAAAAATCGATTTTCACGCATACCTTGGTGTGCAATATCCCACAATTTACCTAGTCTGCCCGTTAGCTTGTTAGGTAGTATCATTACTTCATCATGATGTACAAAACTCCTAATAGTAAAAATTGCAAAAACACAGAGAATAAAAATCGCTAGCATACTTTAAGCATTATACCCCATTATATTCTTAACATTAAGTCCGTTAGTAGTAACCTATAATTCGGTGTAGTCTGTAATTTTTGCATAGACTTAAAAACTGCTTTTCGTACTTCTGCAAGTTTTGTAACTTTTTTACTTTGCCCATTATTAATAGCAGACACAAATGCAGCTTTGCTTACAATTAATAAAGAATCTAAAAGCAATGCTACCTCCGATTTTGACAACGACTCAATCATACATATTCTATCAAACGAAGAGCTTGACAGTATCTGTTTTGATAGTGATATATTTTTTATAACATCGTGTTGTTCTTGCTTAAGCAACGCTGTCATCAAACCAATTCTGTAGTTAGATATTTTATATGCCTTAATTATTTGTTCATCAGAGTATTGGTTATTAAAAAAATCAATAGTTGTATTAATTGTAGGCGGTGTAATTTTTATAAAATTCAGTCTTGAGGATATAGTAGGTAATATTGATGCTAAATTTGGAAACGTCAAAATTATTGTAGTATTATTAGGCAATTCTTCAATATTTTTTAGAATTGCATTTTGTGCTTCCACCGTCATCTTATCTGCATCTTCAATAATGATGATTCGTTCTGATTTACTGTCTGCTGTTTTAAGTTGGATAAATTTTGGTAATTGCCTTGCTTGTTCTACTGTAATCTTACCCTTATCGTTGGGTCGCACAACAAGAATATTTTCGTTTTTTACTTGGTTAGTAATCTTATCCTTCAAGTATTGGGCTAGATAGGCTTTGCCAGATCCTTCTGGCCCATAAATACCAATAGCGTGGGGCTTTCTGTTTAGTACGCTTAATATCTGCGCTTCGCTAGTTTTACTTAATAGAACTTTCATTCTTTTATTTTCTCATGAAATTCTTTTGGCAGGTTTGATTTATAATTTTTCTTCTCACCGTTTGGAAGTTTAATTTCTAGTGAAACTGCATGCAAAAATAGCCGCTTATCTGGTTTGCCACCATAAAATTCGTCTCCAAGTATTGGATAGCCTAGGTACTTTAAATGAATTCGTAGTTGGTGGGTCCTACCTGTGCGTGGTTTTAGTTCAACTAGGCAATAATCCGAGCCTTCATCTATTACTTTGTATTCCGTTTGAGCTGATTTTCCACTTGATGTAGCCTCAAATAATTTGGGGTTTGAAGTACTTCTGCCTATCGGAATATCAATGACGGCTTGTTTTGGGCTAATGCCTGATTTTGCAACGGCAATATATTTTTTTGAAACTTTTCGTTCAGAAAACTGTTTTTGTAGAAGTTTAAGAGTCTTTTCATTTTTAGCGCAAATAATAACACCAGAAGTAGCTCTATCAAGCCGATGTACAATTCCACCTCGGTTTCCAGATAGTCCATCAAGTTTGTTTGCAATAAAGGTTGCTACAGTCGGCTCATCATTAATTTCACCCTTGCTATGAGTTAAGACTCCTTCAGGCTTATCTATGACAATACAATCATTATCTTCATATAGGATAGGAAGAGTAATAAATTTTGGATGTACTAACTGATCCATATTTATGTCAATAATTACTTGATCGCCTTCTCGAACTTTATAACCGGATTTTACTGACATAATGCCATTGACATGAATTTTTTTACCATCAATAAGTTTTTTTATATAGCTCCTGCTCATCTTCTCATGTTTTTTCAGCAGATAGTTATCAAGTCTTATTCCTGAATCAATTTTTTTTATTTGATGTTTGGTCATCTCTTAATCTCTTCCATTCTGCTTTTTCCTCAGGATCTATAGGAGGTAAAAGATAATCCTCTAAAGGTATAGGAACTGCTCGCATCATCCCCCTAATACTAACAGTTTCTGAAATATTACTACTACCACCATCAACTCCATCCTCAATATGGTAAACTTTAATTTCTTCCATGTATTTTTATTCCTTTCGTAAGCCGACTGCATTTTGGACATTTAATAATGTATGGTTGGCTGTATGGTTCATGGTTTTTTCTGAATATTCAAGTTTGCTCAGTAATGCAGACTCATCTACTGAATTTAGTTTTGATTGAAAATTACTTAAAAATTTACTTACTACTTCTGCAACGTCTTTTTTAAGTTGTCCGTATTGCGACTGCCCTTTGTATTTACTAATAACAGATTCAATGCTTTCACCTGAAAGCGCAGCAAATATATCTAGCAAGTTACTAATACCAGGCTGTTTTTCATAATCGTAGTTTACAGAGCCAATACTATCAGTTGTTGAGCCCACAATTTTTTTAGAAGCAATTTCTGGACTGTCTCCTAAAAATATGACACCCTTACCTGTTTCATCAGATTTACTCATTTTCTTTTCTGGGTTAACTAAATCACGAATTCTCAGACGTTGTTGTTTGTTGGCAAACTCTATTTGAGCGTTTTCTGGCTCTGGTGGTGTAAATAATTCACCGAACTTATTATTCACCCTTATGGCAATATCTCTTGCTAGCTCAACATGCTGGGTTTGATCAGCACCTACCGGCACGTATTTGGCCCCGTAGAGTAATATATCGGCAGCCATCAACACTGGATAATCAAATAGTCCTGCGCTTATGCCTTGTTTGCCTTGACCCTTTTCTTTGAATTGAGTCATTCTGCTTAGTTCACCCATGTAGGTAAAGCAATTTAGGATTACTGTAAGTTCGCTATGGGCAGGAATATAACTCTGACGATAAATGTATGAATCCTTATCGTCCAAGTTAAGGCCTGTTGCAACAAATATTTTAAGGTTATGCATGGTTTGATCATATAGCTTGCTGTGGTCTATAGGTGTAGTAAAGCTGTGAAGATCTGGCACAAATAAGTTTACTTGATATTCGCCCGCATAAGCCTTTTGAAGCTCGACAATAGGAAGCAAAGCACCTAAATAGTTGCCCAGGTGTAAATCATTATTTGCTCTTAGACCGGTTAGTATAACTGGCTTACTCATTGTTTTGTATATTATACCTTATTTTCATTAACTTAATTTCATTGTTTGATATAGCTCTGCTGTTTTTTGGCTTACTAAAGTTTCCATAATTTCCTTCCGTTAAAAAAGACCGCCGATGTGGCGGTCTTTTGGTTTACTTATATAAATTTATTTAACAATATGAAATAGAACGCCACTGGTGTGGTTTTGTAAACCAAAAGTAATATTGATTTATAGCTCTACTTAACATAACAAAACTAAAATATACCATGCCCTAGTAATTGTCAACTATTAACTCTACTGAATTTGGTTACAAATTTTTTAAGGAGTTTATAAAATTTTTCTATACTTTCTTTTGAAATCCACTCTTCATCTCCATGGGCCCCGCCACCATCTGGACGAAGCATTATAACGGGTATATTTTTTTCTGCAAAAAATCTTGCATCCGATGAACCGTGCGCTCGTGTAAAATTAATAATACCATTGTTTTCTTTTTTATAAATTTTTATGAATTGTTGCACGTATGGATTTAATTTATCAAGCACATAATCCTGGCCATTTTTTTCATTTTTTATAGATACATCATACTTTAGAAATAGTGAGTTAAGATGTTTGTATATTCTTGTTAGGTCATCCTGTGATTTATAGCGAATGTCTAGTGTACAATCAGCAGTTGCTGGGCCTTTGTTTTCAGAATCCCCAGAGTTTATTTTCGCAATTGTGACTGTCGAGTTAACTGTATTTGACATGTCAAACAGTTCTTCAACTTCAGATAAAAATTTAACCATTTTTGAAGCCGCACCATCACCCTCCCATGGACGTGAACCATGGTGGGCTTTACCTTGAACAGTTAACTCTAAAATAAGGATGCCTTTGGCTCCTATATTTAGACTACCAAAACCCTCTCCGGCGTCTGGGAGTATACATAAGTCTGCAGAGTACCCTTTATCAAGCAAGCTTTTTACTCCATTAAAGCCACCAAGTTCTTCATCTCCTGTAAGCATAATACCCAAATTATAATTCTTAAGATTAGGTTTCAGCTCATTTATAAGCTTAATGAAGCATGCCGTGGCAAAAAGCATGTCATATACTCCTCTTCCAAAGTACTTATTGTCAGTTTGTCTAAATCCTTGACCCTCTCCGGGGACAACATCAATGTGAGCCTGAAGCAAGAGTTTGGTTTTTTTGGTTCCTTTGGTGCCTGCATATAAACTATAAACCCCGTCATTTTTAAAAATTGAGGTGAATAGTCCAGCATTTTTCAAACTTTTTTCTACGTATTTACATAGCTGTTTAACGTTTTCTTGTTTTTCAGACTGAGGGTAAAATTCTACTAGTTCTTTGAGTGTTTTTTCTAACATGAGTTAACTATACCAGAACGGCTCCGCTTACAGCATTACTTGCACCGTGCAGTAAAACTTCATTTCTTGCCACGTAACATCCTCCAACTGCTTCTGCACTTACTACTCCACTCTCACTACTTAGTAAAGTAAACACTCTTAGGATTGCATTAGTGCGATCCTCACTATTGACAATCTGAAAAGGAGGGAGGAACTCTTGAACAAGTGCTCCCTTATTTTGTTCGCAGTACTTACTAAGGTCACGTTTTAATCTGCTTGCAGTTACTGTCCTGGCCTTACCGTACCTCTCTCGGTCGCTTCTTGATAAATATATACTAATACCCATTGCCATAGACCCAAGGCGTGACTTTACTACTTGTGATGAAAGATCTCCATTGAGATCAACAAGTAAATCATCTTCACTTTTTACAGCCGTAAGTATACCTACTTTCTCAGCATACGTTTTGTCTCCTTCGGTAACAAGTGGTGCTACAGCTTGTTGCTGAAACTGTAAGTAGGGATCTCTTGATGTTTTACTTCCAGGTATAGCTTTAACAATAACTGGTCCGTTAATTCTGAGATCTTCTGGAACATTGCCAATATTGATATATTTCGAGTCACCAACTATTAAGCCATCATCAGTGCCGTGACCACGTTCATTAGAAATAATAACAGTGGGAGGAGAGTTCAGTAGCTCTTCATAGTGACCAAGTATCACATCTTTTATTCCTGCTCTTCCAATGCTTTTATGGATTATGTCGGTAATGCCCTGTCCTGAAGGACTATCTTCCATCTCATAGGGCAGCATTACTCCATTTTTTCCAATTGTGCAGTCTACCCTGGCAACCAGTGTGGGTATACCAAACATATTATATGCTTGTGTGTCTTCTGTTGTGTAATTTTCTGCAGCGCCAGACGCAAAGTCTTCAATTTGTTGCTTGTGTTCTTCGCTAAGTACAATTACATCGTTTGAAAATGGTGTTGACAGACCATCGTATAAATAAAGCTCACCATTTTGTGAGGCAAAGCTTATCGGGCCAGTTTCATTTAATCGTTGACTACTTATTTCTCTCATATCTCTTTCTCGTTTCTTTAGGTAAAATTATAAAAACCGCCTAGTGGCGGTTATGTATATTTATATCTTATAGAAAAACTAGGAATACAAAGTAGAACGCCACTTTCGCGGGTTATTATGCCAATGCCGATAATATGTGACTGTTTTATTTACCATATCTGCACCAATATACACTTTAGATACTCTAGTTGTCAACCTAATATCAAATTACCATCTTTATAAGTAGCTTTTTCAGCCTCTTCAATTTTACTAAGTTCACCCTGAAAGTAAACTTCTTCTAGTTCTGAAGGTTCGGGATCTGCAATAGTGGCGTCAACCTCAACACCCTGCAAAGTCATATCATAGATAGGGCCTTCAGTACTGTTTAATTGCTCCATAATATTAATAATATCATGGAAACTAATTGCAAAGATTTTAACGCTTTGTAAACTGTCGTTGCTTACGAGCACCCTTAAGGCCGAACTTCTTGCGTTCTTTCTCACGAGGGTCACGGCTAAGTAGATCAGCTCGTTTAAGAGTACTCTTGAGATCTGGATTCATAGCTGCTAGAGCTCTTGTAATGCCTAATCTAATAGCATCAACTTGGCTAGCATGACCACCACCGCTGACTTTTGCGCTAACATCGAATTTATTCACTTGGTCTAAAATTACAAAGGGTTGGTTTAATTCGTAAATAAATGTTTTACTTTCAGCAAAGTATTCTCCTACAGACTTATCATTAATTGTAATTTTGCCAGAACCAGACATTAATCTTACTCTTGCAGTTGAGCTTTTTCGTCTGCCTAGTGCGTAAAAATACTTATCTTTGGCCATTATTTAATATCCTTTATTGAAATTGCATTAGGTTGCTGAGCATTATGATTATGATTTTCATCAGTATAAACTTTTAGTCTTTTCATGCGATCGGCACGTAGTTTATTTGGCGGAATCATTCCGTACACAGCTTTTTCTATAACACGCGTGGAGTCTTTTTCAATCTGTTCCTTGTTAGTTGTCTGTTTGATTCCACCTGGGTAGCCAGTGTGTCTGTAATTTGGCTTCTCTAGTTTATTTCCGGTAAGAACAAGCTTATCGCTATTAATTACTACTACGTAGTCACCACAATCTATATGGTGGGTAAACATAGGCTTCTTTTTACCAGTAAGTAAATTAGCTACAACCGTAGAAATTCTGCCTAGAGAAGCTTCAGAAGCATCAATTACATACCATACGCGTTTAACGTCTGTTGGTTTTGCGCTGTAAGTACTCATTATGCTTTCTCCTTAGCTTTCGGTGCTTGCTTTTCAGTAACTATAGATTTTACTTTCTGAGCTGGTTTTTTATCTGCATCTACAAATTCAATCTTAGAAAGCTGTGTATTATCGCCTCTACGCAGTTTTGTGTTTGTAATTCTTACGTAGCCACCGTTACGTAGTTGATATCTTTTGGCAATATCATCAAAAAGCTTATGCGCCGACTCTAAGGTGCTAAGACTACTTATAACTTGTCGTCTACTGTGTAGGTCACCTTTTTTAGCTTTGGTTATTAGTTTTTCAATAGCTGGTCTAACTTCCTTAGCTTTAGCTTGAGTCGTTTCTATTGATTCATTAATAATTAACGCCTCAAGAAGACTTTTTATTAAAGCAGAGCGTTGATCGCGTTCTCTTCCCAGTTTTCTTCCCTGGTAACCATGACGGTGCATTATTTAAAGCTCCATCTCCGCCATTTTATCTTTAACTTCGTCTAAGGCTTTGGCGCCAAAACCTTTTAGGTCTCTGAGTTCTGCATCGTTTAAGCTAACTAAATCATGCAATGTGTGAATTTCATTATTTACTAAGGCATTCGTTGTACGTGCTGAGAAGTTTAAATCCTCTACAGGAGTCATTAGTTCCGCAGTATCGTCTTCTGTCTCATCTTCGGCTCCTTCAGCGGATATACTGTCTGTATGTTCGATTCTTGTTTGGCCGGCAAGTGCTGTATATTGATTTATCAATATTGCAGATGCTTCTTCAAATGCCTCACGCGGCGTTATTGTGCCATCTGTGCTAATTGACAGAACCAATTTATCTAAATCTGTAATTTGCCCAACACGGGTATTTTCTACCTTGTACCGTACTCGTTTAACGGGGCTGAAGATTGCGTCGACTGCGATCATATCATTTGATTTTCTATGAGCAGTTTCGTCGACTGGCCTGTAGCCACGACCTGTTTCAACAGTTAATTCAATTTTTATGACACCTTTTGCATCATCAAGTGTAGCAATGACATGTTCTTTATTTACAACTTCTACGTCGGCAGTTGTTTCAATATCACCGGCAGTAACTTTTCCCTTACCTTTTTTATTTAATACAAGGGTCTGTGGCTCATCTGAGTAAACTTTAAACCTAATGCCTTTTAGTGCTAGCATGATATCAACAACGTCTTCTTTAACACCCGTAACAGTTGTAAATTCATGTGTTGCACCTTCTATCCTAAAAGCGGTCACAGCAGCACCAGCTATACTAGAAAGTAATACTCTTCTAAAACTATTGCCAAGTGTCATTCCATAACCAGTGTGAAGTGGCTCAATAGTAAGTGTAGCACTGTTGTCTGAGTGATCTTTGACACTTACTACACCTGGGGTATAAATATTTTTTGACATACTCTTCTTGCCTCCTTAGCGTGAATAATACTCTATAATTAATTGTTCATTGATATCTGGCTCAACATCGTCGCGCGTTGGTAACGCCTTCACATCTATGACAAGTTTTTTACGATCGACTTTAAGCCATGTTGCCTCATTCTCCTGACCGCCCGGACTAACATCGTCAAGATTTGTGAAATAATGTGTTTTTTTACTGGATTCACGAACTGTTATATTATCGCCTTGGCTAACTCTAATCGAAGGTATATCGACACGTCGGCCGTTAAGGTTAAAGTGGCCATGAGAAACTAACTGTCTTGCAGCACGCCTGCTAACAGCAAAGCCGCTCCTGTAAACTACATTATCAAGTCTTTGCTCCAAAAATAGAAGTAACTGAGTACCAGACTGACCTTTCTTTCGGCTAGCTTCCTGCATAAGCTTGCTAAACTGTCTTTCTAGTAGCCCGTATATTCTTTTAACTTTTTGTTTTTCTCTAAGTTGAATTGCGTACTGGCTTGCTTTGCTTCTGGAATTTCGCCCACCTTTCGTAGCAGGTGCTGCTTTTTTTGCGAGCGCTTTATGTGCTTTTGGATGAAGCGCATAACCTTCCCGTTTACTAAGCTTTACGACTGGTTGCAAATCTCTTGCCACGATTTATACCCTTCTTGCCTTTCTGGGTCTTACTCCACCATGAGGTACACCTGTAACATCAATAATTTTATCAATAGATATATCTGAACTACCAACAGTTCTGATTACAGATTCTCGGCCTTGACCAATACCTTTCACATATATATCAACCTTTTTAATGCCAAATTGTTGTTTGGCTGTCTGAGTCGCTTTCTCTGCTGCGACCTGTGCTGCGTATGCCGTACCCTTTTTTGAGCCTCTAAAACCGCAGCTACCAGCACTAGCAAATGTTAAAACTGCACCTTTACTGTCAGCAAAGGTGACAATAGTATTATTAAATGATGCCAAAATATGAACTTGGCCATAAGGCACACTTCTCTTTGCTTTCTTCTTTTTTGATACTGGTTTTGTAACTAATGATTCTACTTCTGCCATAATTTAATCCTAGGTCTTAGCTGGAGCCTTCTTCTTGGTTCCCCCAACAGTAACTTTTTTACCACGTCTGGTTCTAGCATTTGTACGAGTTCGCTGACCGCGAGAAGGTAAACTGCTTTTATGCCTGAAACCTCGGTAAGAGTTTATATCCTTTAGACGTTTAATATTAGCTGTTACTATTCTTTGAAGCTCGCCTTCAACTATATATTTGGAATTGATAACATCCTGAATTTTTGAAATCTCAGAATCTGTTAAGTCTTTTACGCGAGTTACTGGATCAATATTTGACTTTGTTAAAATATCCTTACTAGATGTCAAGCCAATACCATATACGTATGTAAGTGCTGTTTCAATCTGTTTATCATTAGGAATTGTAACGCCGGAAATTCTTGCCATCTAACTAACCTTGTCTCTGCTTATGCTTTGGTTTAGATTTATTTATAACGTATATACGGCCCTTGCGACGCACAATCTTGTCGTCGGGGCTAATCTTTTTTACACTTGCACGCACTTTCATCCCGTTTATTCTCCTTATAACAGGGTGGCCTATATAGCCTTAATGCGGATTACTAGCTGGAGCTAATAACACACTGCTTATATTTAAGTCTTGCGATACGTGATTCTGCCCTTAGTAAGGTCGTAAGGTGTCAACTCAACCGTAACGCTGTCGCCGGGCACAATTTTTATATAATGCTTTCGCATTTTGCCAGCAACGTGAGCTATAATTTGATGGCCATTTTCGAGCTCGACTTTGAATTGTGTTCCCGGTAAGGTCTCAACAATTTTTCCACTTAACTCGATTACTTCTTTATTACCTGCCATAAATATATAACAATATCAAATTGTATCAGATAACAACTACGCTGTAAAGTATATTATAGATTATTTTTGCTTTTTTCTTCGTCCAATTCTTAGTCGCCTACCACCAGTAGCGGCTTCTGCGGCATCAGATGACTCATATAAGTAGTCTGGTTGCTCGTAGGCATCATAAGTTAACATCAATGCTTGAGATTCAATTTTTCTAAGAGTTTCAAGTGCTACAGCTACTAATATTAAGATACTTGTTCCCCCAATAGTAATATTTATATCGAGAAATGCTTGGCCAATTATTGGCATGATTGCAAGCAAGCCTAACGATAATGCACCAAATAGAGTTAATCTATTTACGGTTCTAGTTAGATATTTCTCAGTTTGTTTACCTGATCTAACACCTTCAAGAAATCCACCTTGCTTTTGAAGGTTCTCAGCAATTTCGTGTGAATCAAATTGGATATTTGTATAGAAGAATGTAAACATGAATACTAACAAAAAATATACTATAGGGTAAATATAAGGTTGCCAACCACCTATTGAGAACGTTTGAGCGGTAGGTGTTTGAAACCACTGTACTAGTTGTCCACCAATTTCTTGTAGTCTCATACTGTCAGTTCCTTGTAAAATTTGTCCAATAAATTGTGGTGCACTCAAAAATGCTACCGCGAATATGATCGGAATAACTCCAGCTGTTATAAGTTTAATCGGCAGTGTGGTTGTTACGCCGCCGTATAACCTATTACCTTTGACCCGTTTTGCATAATTAACTGTCAAGTTTCTGGAAGCTTCATTTAGTTTTACGACTAACACTGTAGTTAGCGTTACAATACCAAGTATTAAAAATGAATACCAAAACGCTTTTTCGTTTATTGGCAGTTCAAAACCAAATATTGTCCACCTTCCTTCTCCATCAAAAATACTATTTAACAGATTGCTTATAGTTGAAGGAAGTTGGCTGATAATGCCAATAGTAATAATCAATGATATACCATTACCGATATTTTGCTCAGTTATAATTTCGCCTAGCCACATCAGAAGCATTGCTCCACCAGTTAAGGCACTAACCATTAGAACCCATTGTGAAATTGATGCTGTGGCGGTTATATCCCCTAAGCCACCAATACTTGAAGCTACCTGTCTGACAAGATAGATTGAACCAATTGACTGAATGATGGCTAGTGGCAGGGCAAGAATACGTGTATATTGATTGATCTTTTTTCTTCCAAATTCACCTTCTTTATTTAGTGCTTCAAGTTTCGGGATAGCTCTGGTTAATAGCTGCATTATGATAGAAGCATTAATATAGGGCCCCATACCGACTAGCATAATCGAAAAGTTAGCTAATGCGCCGCCTGATAGAATATCAACAAAACCAAGTAGCTGGGAACTTTGTGCCGAATTAAAGAGTGTTTCAAGGATTTGTTTTAATGTTTCCCCGTTAGCAATTGGAATTGGGATATGAGCTAAAATTCTAAAAACTATAATAATTCCAAGAACCGCAAGAATTTTCTTACGCATTTCGGCATTCGATAGTGATTTAGCGATAGTCTTCCAACTCATAAATACTTAATCATTGTACCTTAGCTATAGTTAATAGACTAGTTCAGTCTTAATTTTTAGTGTTGTCTTTTTTTGTTCGTTTTGGAATATCAACTTTAATGAACGTACCACCGGCTTTTTCAATTGCCGAAATAGCAGATGCCGAAGCTGCTTGAAGTTTAATATTCAGTGCTTTTGAGACATTTCCGGTGTTGATAATTTTAACCTTAACGAATTCTGTTGGAATAAGATTTGCTTCTGCAAGAATTTTATTATCAACATTTTTAGAGCTTGTAGGTAGTTCACTTAGCTTAACCTCATATATAGTTGGTCGGTGTGAAGTAAAGCCACGAAGCTTAGGCATACGTTGATTTAATGGGTTCTGGCCACCCTCAAAACCAATACGAACACCACCACCAGTTCTAGAATTCTGACCTTTTGTACCACGGCCTGCTGTTTTACCTTTGCCAGCAGAAATTCCTCTACCAGCTCTAGTTCTATTCTTGTTTTTTACTACAGATAGTTCATTGTATTTCATAGTTAAGCCTTCTTAGCTTTCTTTGATTTTTTTGCGCCAACCCATTTACTTTGAGGTTGTAGCTGTTTTAAAGCCTCTACAGTAGCGTAAGCAATGTTAATTTTATTGCTTGAGCCTAAAGATTTAGATAGTGCATTTTTTACACCTGCAACTTCTAGTAGAATTCTAACTACACCACCAGCAATAAGACCAGTACCTGAGCTTGCTGGTTTAATTAGAACATTAGCACCAGAAACTTTTGCTTGTACATCATGTGGAATTGTATCTTTATAGAGGCTTACCTTGACCATATTCTTTTTAGCTACGTCAGTCGCCTTAGAGATTGCCCCGGTTACATCTTGAGCTTTTGCAACACCAACACCAATGCTACCCTTGTGATCACCTACAACTACTAAAGCCCTAAATCTAAAGCGTCGACCGCCCTTAACAACTCTGGCTACACGGTCAATATGTACCATGCGTTCATCTAGAGTATTTTCTTTCTCTACATTCTTTTCTGCTTCTAGTTGTACTTTATCTAGTGCCATAGTTAGAACTCCAATCCTGCTTTACGAGCTTCATCTGCAAAAGCTTTAATACGACCGTGGTAAAGCTTTCCGTTTCTGTCAAGAACAACTTGCTTAACTTTGGCTTTCTTAGCCTTCTCTGCAATGTCTTTTCCAACCAAAGCTGCGATTTCTGTCATATTCTTATCTTTTGATGAAAGTTTTTGTGAACTTGCACTAATGATTGTTGCATGGGTTTCATCATTAATAATCTGAGCTGATACATTTCTATTACTAATTGTCACCGTCATGCGTGGACGTTCAGATGTACCCTTAACTACGTTACGAATACGAGTCTTTCGCCTTTGTTTGCTATCAACTTTTTTAATCAATCTATTCATGTTTATTTATCCTTTCCAGACTTACCGCTTTTTCGGATAATTCTTTCACCTTCATAGCGAATACCTTTGCCTTTATAGGGTTCTGGCTTTTTTAGGGCTCTAATTTCAGCTGCAACATGACCGACTAACTGTTTATCAATACCCGTAATAGTAATCGTATTCTGTTCAACAGTAGCAGTTATACCCTGAGGTAGCTCATAAATAACATCATGAGATAAGCCTAAGTTCATTTTAAGTTGACTGCCTCCAAGAGAAACCCTGTAACCTACACCATGAAGTTCAAGTTTTTTTGAAAAACCATCTGTAACGCCAGTAACCATATTCTGAATTAACGTACGCATTAAACCATGGTTAGCTCGGTGTACGGGCTGATCATCTATACGTGCAACTTTTATCTCGCCTTCATTTTGCTCAATTTGAACGCCTAAAAGAATAGGTTCACTAAGATTACCCTTAGAACCTGCAACATTAACAGTAGTATCGTCTACAGTAATTGTCACACCACTTGGAATTTTGATTGGTAGTTTTCCTATACGACTCATATTCTTCCTTAATAAACCTTACAAATTAATTCACCACCAACCCGTTTAGCTCTGGCTTCATCGCCAGTCATTACGCCTTGAGAGGTAGAAATTATTACAATTCCACGACCACGCTTAACAGTTGGAATACCTCTAACATTTACATATTGACGTCGGCCCGGTTTACTTAAACGCTTAATCTCGGTGATGCTAGGATTTTCTGATTCGCTACTTACTGTTAGAACAAGATGTTTTTCAATACCTTTACCATCTGTTTTCACAGATTTAATATAATCATTTTGCTGAAGTAATTTTGCAACTGATTCCTTCATTTTTGAATAAGGAACAGACACTTCAGGCTTACGAACTAGGTTCGCATTTCTGATTCTTGTTAGCATATCTGAAATTGGATCTGTTGATACCATAATTACTCCTTACCAGCTGGCCTTTGTTACACCAGGAATTTCACCCTTTGAGGCATGTTCCCTAAACGAAATTCGGCTTAAGCCAAATGTTCTCATGTAAGCGCGAGGTCGACCAGTCTCGACGCAACGGTTCTTCCATCTAGTCGGAGAAGAATTTCTTGGCAGTTTGTGAAGTGCATCGTAATCACCTGCAGCCTTCAATTCTGCACGCTTATCTGCATACTTCTTAATCATTTCTTGTCGTTTTTTGTCTCTTGCAACGATTGATTTCTTAGCCATTACTTATTCTCCTTTTCAAACGGCATTCCGAGCTTTGTTAGTAGTTCTTTAGAGCCTTCTTTACTGCCAGATTGAACAACAAACACTATTTGCATGCCATGTGTTATTGATGAATCTTCAAATGTAATTTCTGGAAACACAGTCTGGTCATTTAAACCAAGACTGTAGTTGCCCTGAGCATCAAAAGCATTATTGCTAACACCGTGAAAGTCACGTAGTCGTGGTAACACGATGTTTACTAGCCTATCCATAAACTCGTACATTTTTTGCCCGCGTAGCGTAACTTTTAGGCCAATTTTGTTGCCTTCACGTAGCTTAAAGCTCGCAATTGACTGTTTAGCAACAGTTTGGATTGGTTGTTGACCGGTGATTTTTCTCAGCGTGTTAGTGGCAACTTCCATAAGCCGCTTATCATCTTTTGCTCGGCCTAGACCAATATTTAACACAATTTTTTCAAGTCGCGGAACTTGATTAATATTATCAAGTTTTAGCTCGCTCTTAAGCTCTTTTATAATCTGATCATTGTACTGCATTAGCAAGCGTGGTTTTAGAGATTTAGTTTTTTCAGCCATTATTTAATCTCCTTTCCGCTTTTCTTTGCGATTCTAACTTTCTTGCTGTCTGTAACTTTAATGCCAACTTTCGTAGCCGTCTTTTTAGCCTGGTCATAGTAAGCAACGTTAGAAATATCAATTGGCTTAGTTAGCTCAACAATTCCACCTTGTGGGTGTTTCTGATTAGGCTTAATATGTCGTTTTACGACGTTAACTTTATCTACCGTTACTGAATGTGACTTAGGGTAAACACTCACGATTTTGCCGGTTTTACCTTTGCCTTTGCCAGTTGTAACAATAACTGTGTCACCTTTTTGTAGTCTAGTTTTGAATACTCGATCACTCATTATAGTACCTCCGGTGCAAGGCTGATAATCTTAGCGTAGCCTTTGTCTCTTAGTTCACGTGGAACTGGGCCAAAGATACGTGTAGCCTTTGGTAGTTTATCTTCACCAATAATTACAGCTGCATTGTCATCAAAAGAAATTGTAGAACCGTCTTTTCGCTTGATAGTTTGTTTGGTTCTAACAATAACTGCACGAACAACTGTCTTCTTCTTAACGTTTCCACTTGGAGCGGCATCTTTTACGGACGCAACAATTACGTCACCAACTCTTGCATAGCGGCGTCCACTGCCTCCTAGTACACGAATACAAAGCAGTTCTTTCGCACCGCTGTTATCACATACTTTTACTCTTGATTCTTGTTGAATCATACAACGTCCTCTTCAGCCTTTTTGGCATCTTCTTTAACATCACTCTCACTAATTGTTGGTCGTTCAACAATCTTATCTAGCTTGTAGCGCTTACTTGCACTTAGCGGGCGAGTTTCAGAAATAACAACTACGTCACCTTCTTTAGCTTCATTCTTTTCATCATGAGCCATTACTTTTTGGCTATCAATATAGCGCTTCTTGTAAATTGGGTGAGTCTTGTGCGTAACAATAGTTACCACGATAGATTTATCTGGCTTATCAGACGTAACTTTTCCTTGTAATACTTTAGCCATTACATTTGCTCCTTTATCAGCTGTTCACTAAGTACGGTTAGCATTCGTGCTAGGTCGCGCCTTTTATTACGGATTACGCGAGAATTAGTAGTCTCGCCTAGTACCATTTGACGTCTTAGTTCAGTAATTTCTTCTCTAAGCTTAGTGCTCTGCTTGGTAAGCTCTTTTGTATCTAGTTTGCGTATTTCGACCATCTTCATTACGCTTCCTCCCTTGAGATAAACTTAGTCTTAACAGGTAGTTTGTGTGCCGCAAGACGCATAGCCTCTCTAGCAACTTCTTCACTAACACCTTGCATTTCAAACAAAACGGTTCCTGGACGCACTTTTGCAACAAAGAACTCCGGGCTCCCTTTTCCGCTACCCATCTTTGTTCCAACGGCTTTACGAGTTACAGGAGTATGGGGGAAGATTCTAATCCATATCTTTCCACCACGCTTAATGTATCGTGTCATAGCCTGACGTGCGGCCTCGATTTGTCTAGAGGTAATGCGATCCATGCCTTGAGACTGCAGTGCATACTGGCCAAAAGCAATGTGGTTGCCAGATGTTGCAACGCCTTTCATGCGACCAACGCGAACTCGGCGGTATTTAGTTTTCTTAGGAAGCAACATCTTAGTTTACCTCTCCTTTGTAAATCCAAACCTTTACACCAATAATGCCAGCCTGAGTTTTAGCAGGAACAAATGCGTAATCAATGTCTGCGCGCAAAGTATGTAGTGGTACGCTTCCGGCAGTTTCTTTCTCTCTTCGAGCCATTTCTGCACCATTTAGACGGCCAGAAACCTCAATACGAACACCTTTAGCGCCTGCACGCATTACTGCTGCAGCTGTAGATTTGATTGCACGGCGGAACGAAATACGTCGTTGAAGTTGGAAAGCAATGTTTTCTGCAACCAATTTTGCGTGAAGATCAGCTTTTTTAACTTCTTCAATGTTTACACGAACAGGAATGTTATAAATCTTTTCAATGTTCTCTTTAAGTTCTTGTACGCCAGAACCACCACGGCCAATAACTACACCAGCTTTAGCAGTTGCAAGTGTAACTGTAACTAGATTTGGTGAGCGCTCAATGTCAACCTTGTTGATTGCGCCACGGGTACCAATTTTATCTTCAATCAATTTACGAACAGCAAGGTCTTGGGTTAGGAACTTAGCGTATTCACGCTTGTTAGCAAACCACTTACTGCGCCAATCTTTGTTGACTTGTAGTCTCATACTAATTGGATTTACTTTTTGTCCCATTACGCCTTCTCCTCACTCTTTTTAGTGCTTTTAGCTGCTGGTTTTTTAGCTACACGCTTTTCTCCGTCAACAACAACTTTAATGTGTGATGACTTCTTCTGGTATGGTAATGCTCGGCCTCTTGCAGCAGGGCGGTAACGTTTTAGCCTTGGTCCTGGTGTTACGGTAATTTCTGTAATCTTCAGAGTGCCAGGCTTTAGGTTGTGATTGTGTTCTGCATTTGCTTTAGCAGACTTAATTACTCTAGCAACTACATCGCTAGCGCGTCTTGGAGTGTTTTCTAAGATAACCAAAGCGTCTTCTACAGTTCTATTACGAACAAGAGCAGCTACCACGCCAGTTTTACGTGGGCTCATTCTTACTCCTTTAGCAACTGCTTGAACACTCATTATTTAGCTCCCTTTGCTAGCTTTCCGCCGTGGCTTCTAAATTTACGTGTTGGTGCGAATTCACCAAGTTTGTGCCCAACCATGTTTTCTGTAACAAATACTGGAACGTGAACTTTGCCATTGTGAACAGCAATAGTTTTACCAACAAATTCAGGCGCAATAGTACATGCACGAGCCCATGTTTTAATAATGGTTCGGTCTTCTTTTGCTAATGCGTTAACTTTTTTAGCAAGTTTTGGATCTACAAATGGTCCTTTTTTCAAACTTCTACTCATACTAATTACCTTCTTTTACCTTCATGTCGTGAACGGACAATAAACTTATTAGTCTTTCTGCGAGAACGTGTTTTATAGCCAAGTGTCTTTTGACCCCAAGGTGTACGTGGAGCAGCACCGTGGTTCTTACCACCACCAATACCGTGTCTACCACCATCACCACCACCATGGGGGTGGTCAGCTGCGTTCATAACAACTCCTCTAACGGATGGGCGGATACCCATGTGGCGTTTTCTCCCGGCTGAGCCATACTTAACGTTCTGATGACCTTCATTACCAACAGCACCAATAGAAGCAGTGGCATTAATGTTAACCATGCGAACTTCGCCACTTGGTAGCTTAACTTGAGCATAATCACCTTCTTTTGCTGTCAGTTGAGCCCTGGCACCAGCGCTTCGCACCATTTGCGCACCTTTGCCCGGCTGAAGCTCAATAGAATGAATTGTTGAACCAACTGGAATATTCACTAGTGGCAGGCGATTTCCAACTTCAATAGATGCTTCTGCATCAGAAGCAATCTTTTGACCAACTTTCATACCTCCAGCTGCAATGACATAGTGGTACTTACTACTAGAATCTTTAATTCTAGCAATGTGCGCTGATCGGTTTGGATCATATTCAATAGCCTCAATTACTGCAGATGTGCCAGGTGCAAGCTTAAAATCAATAATCCGATAGAATTTCTTTGCACCGCCACCTTTGTGACGCACTGTGATTCGGCCCTGGTTGTTACGGCCATTGCCACGACGCTTAACCTGAGTAAGTGATTTTACAGGGCGCTTTGCAGTAATTTCTGTAAAATCTCGGTTTGTCATACCGCGACGAGCAGGAGTAGTAGGCTTATACATTTTTATAGCCATTATTTCTTCTCCTTTTTGTCAGACTTTTTGTCTGATTTCTTTTCTTCTTCTGGGACTTCAAAGAACGGTAGTTTATCACCATCTTTAAGCTGAACATATGCTCGCTTAACATCAGCACGTTTGCCGTGAACTGGGCGGTTTCGCTTTTGATATGAAAGCTTAACTTTACCTTTAGCACGTGCCGTTCGCACGTTAGTAACAGTAACCTTAAACTGACTCTCAACAGCGTCGGCAATTGTGTTCTTGTTTGCAGAAGTAGGCACATCAAATACGTAAGTACCACTAATCAAGCTTAGTGCGTAAGCCTTTTCACTCATTCGTGGTTTTAAGATTAGAGTACTCATTATTTAGCTCTCCCTAGTCTTGCATTTAATACTTCTAGGCCAGGTTTAGTAATAACCACTGTGTAAGCGTTCATAACGTCATTAGTGTTTACGTAGTTAGCAGATACTAATGCAACGTTTGCAATGTTATTAGTTGCACGTGTGATTTCTTCTGTCTTTTCACTAACAACTAATAGAGTGTTTCGCTCAGCGCCAATCTTGGTAAGTAGCTTAACAACATCTGCAGTTTTGCCAGATTTAATCTTTAAGTCTTCAATGATGATAATATTCTTCTTTTGTAGTGATAATGCCTGTTTTAGAGCAGTCTGGCGTTCTCTTTTTGTAAGAGACATAACGTGGTTTTCTTTGCCAGTTGGGCCAAATGTAATACCACCGCCAGTCCAGATTGGGTTTCTAATAGATCCAAAACGTGCTCGGCCCGTGCCTTTTTGACGCCATGGCTTACGGCCACCACCACGTACAAGACCCCTGGTCTTTACATTGGGGTGAGCGTTTCTAGCCTCGCCAAGGTAGCCAAGATAAACCCGTTTAATTAAATCGTGATTTTCAACAGTTAAGTCAAAGATATCTTTGCTAAGTTTTGCTGGTGTACTAGCTTTTGAGCCGGCACTCGTAAATGTAGGGGTAGCCATTATTTAGCCTCCTTAATCATTACAATGCCTTTGCGAGGACCAGGTACTGCACCAGATACGCCAATAACGTTTAGGTCTGTATCAATAAGTTCAATTTTAAGGTTCTTTACTGTTACACGTTCGTGACCCATTTGGCCGGCCATCTTTTTGCCTTTAAAAATCTTTTGTGGGTACATAGAGCCAATTGAACCTGGGCGACGATAGCTGCGACCACCATGAGTCTTGCGTCCTCTATGAAAGTTATGACGTTTAATTGTTCCTGCAAAACCCTTACCTTTGCTTAGGCCAGTTGCATCAACTATGTCGCCAACACTAAAAGAGTCGGCAGATAGTTTATCGCCGACCTTTAGTTCTTTATCTAATTCTTCTACACGGAACTCACGAATAATCTTTGAGTTTGTTTTTGCTCCTTTTAGGTGCCCCGCAAGTGATTTGTTTAGGTTTTTCTTTTCTTCAAAGCCTAGTTGCACTGCCTTATAACCATCTTTTTCGATGTCTTTGACTTGAGTAACAGTATTTGGGGTAGCAGAAAGAAGGGTTACAGCAGTAACCACGCCATCTTCATTGATGGTGCTAGTCATACCAACTTTTCTTGTAATGAAAGTTTTCATTCTTCTCCTTGCAAACGCTTTTACATAAAAAGTCTTGGTTACGTGTGGTTTTCGCCCAAGCGAACCTTCATCTATAACCAAGTGTCTTATTAAAAGATACCAATACAGAGTAGCAGAAAACCCTCACCTCTGTCAATACGTTGTTTATATTACACGCTTATATAGATTCCAATTGGGAGCCAAAAGCCAACTAGCATTGATACTAAAAGAACAGCGTATTCTATTTTTCTATCAATTTTAAAGTGGTCATGACTTACTAAAACTAAGCCAATTAATAAGCCAACTGGTATAGGAAGTTGCCAAGACTGGCCATCTGTAGCTTTAATCCATAAAGAACCAAGTACCATGAAAAGTAATATTTTTAAGAAGTATGCACTGTCTGATTGTTTAGCTTGTTTCTGTTTTTTCTTTGCCACTAGCAGCCATTATATCACTTATGCTATTTTTGCCAGTCTTTAATAGTAATAATACCGTTCTCTTCGGTTACCACGACTTTTTGACGCTCTTGCCAGCGAAGCTTTCTAATAATACCTACCGGTATTGTTACAGAGTAGCTGCTGGTCCCAACTTTAGTGATTTTTCTTACAGGGTTACTACTTGATTTTTCTTGAGCCGTATCTGTATTTTAACACTATTTACGTAAACGTTTACGTAATCGATTACGTAAATTACTATCGTCATCCGGAACCCTCGTTAAGCTACTTTTTAAAAACTTATCGTGATCAAAAATTGAGTTTTCTGGATCAAGCTTACCTATCTCCTGTACCTTTGAGTAAATTGCACAGTTACCAATTGCTTTCGCGACTTCTGTTCCATATTCTATCATGCGCCAGTCATAGCGCTTACCGTCAAAGCTAAACATACCTGTAAGAAAATCAACCTCCACACTGTCCGGAAAAATTCGTGACCGGACGCTAACCGGAGCATCACTGAGCTGTTCGCCCGGCAACCCGATAATTGATGGTGTTGGTAAATCACCTATGACAAGACCTTCTGGGGGATTATGTATGCCGATAATAGAATAATTGCCTGCAACCGCCAATCCAATTAAGTGTTCTGGCTTTGACATGGTAGTTTACATCTTAATTTCGGCGTCGCAGCCGGCTGGCAAAGACAGGCTCATTAATGAGTCAATTGTCTTTGGCGTAGGCTCTAGAACGTCAATGATACGTTTGTGAATACGCATTTCAAACTGTTCACGGCCTTTTTTATACACGTGTGGACTTTTTACTACTGTGTACTTTGTTTTTTCTGTAGGCAAAGGAATCGGCCCGGCAATAGTTGCGCCGGTACGAATAGCGGTGTCTACAATTTGTTTTGCTGATTGATCGATCACCTTGTGATCATATGCTTTTAGTCTGATACGGACGCGTTGTTTGCCCGTTTCATTCTTTGCGGATGCTGCACTCATAAAATTCCTTTCTTTTTTGAGCACTCTAACATGTACAACCGTTAGAATTTATTATTACTATAATATTTTACAACATTAAGTTAAAAAATAAAAGAGTCCGCTTTATGCGGACCCTTTTTCGGCTTCTTGAGATTACTTATTTTGTAATCTTAGTAACAACACCAGCACCTACGGTACGGCCTCCTTCACGAATAGCGAAGCGTTGACCCTGATCCATGGCAATAGGCTGGATTAGTTTTACCTTGAAGGTTACTGTATCACCAGGCATAACCATTTCTTTGTCAGCTGGTAGTTCAACCTCACCAGTTACATCCGTTGTTCGGAAGTAGAACTGAGGCTTATAACCCTTGAAGAATGGAGTGTGACGTCCACCCTCTTCTTTTTTAAGAACATATACTTCTGCATCAAACTCTGTGTGCGGAGTAATAGTACCTGGTTTTGCAAGCACCTGACCACGTTCGATGTCATCACGCTCAACACCACGTAGCAAAATACCTACGTTGTCGCCAGCTTGACCTTGGTCTAGGTTCTTTTTAAACATTTCAACGCCAGTTACAACACTCTTTTGAGTATCTTTAATACCAACGATTTCAACTTCTTCGTTTACTTTTACTACACCTTGTTCAATACGGCCTGTAGCAACAGTACCACGACCCTTAATTGAGAAAACATCCTCAATTGCCATCATGAATGGTTTATCTAGGTCACGTTTTGGTTCTGGAATATATTCGTCCATAGCCTTAACAAGTTCCATAATTGCATTTTGATCTTCTTCAGATCCTTCTAGAGCCTTTGTAGCAGAACCCTTGATGATTGGAGCGTCTTCGTCAAAGTCGTTCTTTGCTAGAAGCTCACGAACGTCCATTTCAACTAGTTCAACTAGCTCTGGATCTGCAAGGTCCATCTTGTTTAAGAAAACGACAATCTTAGGTACGCCAACTTGCTTAGCGAGTAGGACGTGCTCACGGGTCTGAGGCATAGGGCCATCAGCTGCTGATACAACAAGTACAGCACCGTCAACCTGCGCGGCACCAGTAATCATGTTTTTGATGTAGTCGGCGTGTCCTGGCATGTCAACATGAGCATAGTGGCGTTTTTCTGTCTCGTACTCTTGGTGAGATACAGCAATTGTAATACCACG
This sequence comes from Candidatus Saccharimonadota bacterium, assembly GCA_020428405.1. Classification (GTDB taxonomy): domain Bacteria; phylum Patescibacteriota; class Saccharimonadia; order Saccharimonadales; family JAGQNJ01; genus JAGQMZ01. Next base: position 41,617 of record JAGQMZ010000002.1, read on the forward strand.
TTGCTTTTCTTCAGGCGCGTTGTCAATTTGATCATAATTAATTGGCTTATTTACGTCACTTGGTAGCTTTTTAGAAAGCGTGTGAGTAATAGCCGCTGTTAGTGTTGTTTTACCGTGGTCAACGTGGCCCATTGTTCCTACGTTAACGTGCGGTTTACTTCTGTCGAAGTCTGCCATTATTATTAGCTCCTTTATTATCTTTTAAACTTTAAATGCATAAGTAAATAACACCCATGCGAGTTACCAAATAATTTTATCTAATTATCAGGGGTTTGTAAAGAGATTTATTGTTTTTGCACTACAGTTTATTTGCTATTTTTAGCAATAATCTCTTCTGCTACGTGGTTTGGCACGTCTGCGTAGTGGTCTAGCTCCATGCTCGAGCTTGCGCGACCTTGTGTCATAGAACGTAGGTTTGTAGTGTAGCCAAACATTTCGCCAAGTGGCACAAACGAGGTGATTTCTTTAACGCCAGCTTGCAGGTCTTCCATAGATTCAATTCGGCCACGCTTAGAGTTAAGGTCACCAATTACGTCACCCATGAACTCTTCAGGAGTAACTACTACAACCTTCATAACAGGTTCTAGAAGCACAGGGCTTGCGTTCTTAACACCTTGTTGAAGCGCCATACTGCCGGCAACTTTAAAGGCCATTTCACTAGAGTCAACATCGTGGTAGCTACCATCGTAAAGCTCTGCAGTCATGTCTACTACTGGGTATCCAGCAAGCACACCGTTAGCCATAGCTTCTTCAATTCCTGCTTGAACAGGTTTGATGTATTCAGCAGGCACAACTCCACCTTTAATCGAGTTAATGAATTCAAATCCTTTACCAGCTTCATTTTGGTTAAGACGTAGCCATACGTGACCATATTGACCACGACCACCACTTTGGCGGACAAATTTACCTTCAACTTCAACACCGTCTTTACGGATTGTTTCACGGTAGGCAACTTGTGGTTGACCAATGTTAGCCTCAACGTTAAATTCAAGCTTCATTCTGTCTACAAGAATTTCAAGGTGAAGCTCACCCATACCACTAATAATGGTTTGGCCAGTCTCGTCGTCTACATGCACACGGAAGGTCGGGTCTTCTTCCGCAAGTCTTTGAAGAGCAAGTGACATTTTTTCTTGGTCGGCTTTAGTCTTTGGCTCGATTGCAATACTCACAGGAGGTTCTGGGAAGGTTATGTTCTCAAGAACAACAGCGTTATTAGGATCGCAAAGTGTATTACCGGTTGTTGTGCCCTTAAGGCCAACTACGGCAGCAATGTCACCAGCGGCTATTTCTGTGATGTCTTCTCGCTTATCAGCTTGCATGCGCACAAGTCGGCCTATACGTTCTTTTTGGCCAGTTGAACTGTTCATAACGTAAGAGCCAGCTGTTAGTTTGCCACTGTAAACGCGGATGAAACAAAGCTTACCAACAAATGGGTCGGTGGCAATTTTAAATGCCAAAGCTGCCATAGGTTCTGAAGCTTCTGGCTTTCGCTCTACCTTTTCATCGGTCTTGGGGTGATTACCCCAAACAGAACCACGCTCTAGTGGGCTAGGTAAAAAGTCATTTACAGAATCTAGAAGTTTTTCAACAATCACACCACGGCCGTCGCCACCCGTTACAGGGAAGAATTTTCCAGTTAGTGTAGCGTATCTAATAGCGTGACGTACTTCATCTTCTGTTAAGCCTTCTTCACCAACTTCTAGGTATTTCTCTAACATACCCTCGTCCTCTGCTACTGCGTTTTCAATAAGTAAGCTTCTGTACTTTTTAGCTTTATCTTGCATGTCTTCAGGGATTTCGCCCTCTACAAGGTTTTTATCTGTAAATTCAGTGTAAGTGTAAGCCTTCATAGTAATAAGGTCTACAACACCGTTAATTGACTGCTCAAAGCCAATTGGCAGATGAATTGGGAACGCCGCTTTGTTTAGGCGGTTATGAATACTTTCAAGTGATTTGTAGAAGTTACCGCCAGTTTGGTTAATCTTGTTAATAAAGCAGATACGTGGAACATTGTACTTGTCTGCCTGGCGCCATACTGTTTCTGACTGAGACTCAACGCCCATTTTACCGTCAAATACTGTTACGGCACCGTCAAGTACACGTAATGAACGTTCTACCTCGGCAGTAAAGTCGATGTGGCCTGGAGTATCAATAATGTTGATTTTGTAATCTTTCCAAAAGCAAGTAACCGCTGCAGAGGTAATGGTAATACCACGTTCGCGTTCTTGGGTCATCCAGTCTGTTGTGGTCTCGCCTTCGTGAACTGCGCCAATTTTGTGCTTTAAGCCTGTGCGGTAAAGGATGCCCTCTGTTGTGGTAGTTTTACCGGCATCAATGTGCGCAATGATACCAATGTTTCTATACTTGTTTAAATCTGTGATCTTTTTATCTGCCATTTATTCTCCTAAGTGACTCCCGATTAATTTTTCTCTGACTTCGCTTTGGTTTAAACCAAACCCAAGCTCACCCAACTGAGGGGCTAGTTGCTCGGCACGGTAATCTGCTAAATGTACACTCTCAATTTGGTTTGCTTCTTCAAGTGTAGCAACTTCATGGTCTAATACTCTAGCATCGCCTTCTGCTATTGCTACTTCGTCCCTGTCCCATGCCTGAGTTAAGGCTAGTAGTGATGATTCCTGCCTAAAAAGTGAGTCGCATTGTTCTTTTAACCCACCTACACAGTTATCACAGTTTTGCATTTTTTGCATTATATCTACCTTGCAAAGTGAGCGAAGGCACGGTTAGCCTCGGCCATCTTATGTGCGTCTTCACGCTTCTTAACTGCTGCACCTGTGTTGTTGTATGCGTCCATAAGTTCCTGGGCAATGCGGTCTTCCATGCTCATACCTTTTCTAGCACGAGCAGCTGCTACAAACCACATAATTGTAAGGTGTTGCTGACGTTGACCTTTAACCTCAAAAGGAATCTGGTAGTTAGCACCACCAACACGCCTAGAACGAGTCTCTAACTGTGGTTGAATGTTCTTCATTGCCTGCTCAAAAACCTCTAGTGGGTTTTTAACCTTTAATTTATCGGCGGCTTTTTGCATTCCACCGTAAACTAAACGTTCTGCTATCTGTTTTTTTCCATCTAGCATTACGCGGTTAATTACTTTTTGAACTTGAACACTGTTGTATAGTCTGTCTGGTTTGATATCACGTACTAGTGATTTAGTCTTCTTCCTAGGCATTATTTGCCTGCCTTTTTAGTACCGTACTTAGAACGGCCTTGCTTGCGGTCTTGAACACCTTGAAGGTCAAGTGCACCACGAACAACGTGATAACGCACACCCGGAAGGTCTTTTACTCGTCCACCACGAATCATTACCACAGCGTGTTCTTGTAGGTTATGGCCTTCTCCACCAATGTAAGCCCAAACTTCGTGACCGTTTTGCAAACGAACACGCGCTACTTTACGTAGAGCAGAGTTAGGCTTTTTAGGGGTTTTGGTTGTAACCTTAACACAAACACCACGTTTAAATGGTGATGGCTTTTCATAGTTTGTAGTATTTAGATTATTAACCACGCGGTGCAGTGCTGGAGACTTTGATTTCTTAGTCACCTTCTGGCGGGGTTTTCTAACTAACTGGTTAATAGTTGGCATTAAAATCCTTCTTGATTAATGATTGATTTGAGGGGAAATCCAGCACTAACTGCCCCTAATTTAAACTCGAGAATTAATTTTACCAGATATTTCACTTCTGTTCAACCGTTTTAGACTCCGCTTCGTCTTTTTCGTAAGCGTTATAGCCAGTACCAACCGGAATTAGACGACCAAGGATTACGTTCTCTTTAAGTCCGTAAAGATTATCCATCTTACCACTAGTTGCTGCGCCAATTAGTACACGGGTCGTATCCTGGAAGCTAGCTGCACTTAAGAATGACTCGGTAGATAGTGAAGCTTTGGTAATTCCAAGAAGTAACTGGTTGTAAGCAATCAAGTTCTTACCATCTTTCTCTAGTTTTTCGTTCTCATCTTGAACAGCCTGTTTACTAACAATGTCACCTGTTACGTATTGGCTATCGCCTGCATCCTCAATCTGAACACGCGAGAACATTTGGCGAATTATGATCTCAAGGTGTTTATCAGCAATATTTTGTCCTTGTGAAGCAAAAATTTTTAGAATTTCGTTCATTATATAGCGCTGAGTTGCTTCAACTCCCTGGAGCTTCATTAGTTCGTGCAGGTTAATAGAGCCATTTGTAAGTCTTTGACCCGCTACAACTTCATCTTTGTCTTTTACAGTTAACTGCTTAAAGCCAGGGATTTCATAGCGTACAGAATTTTGGCTACCAGGTGTAATGACAATTTTCTTTTTTAGAACTTTTGCTTTGCCAGCAACAGCAGCAACTATTGGGTTTGAACCTTCTTTTTCAGATGCGATTACATCACCAATGTTAACTTCGTCTCCGTCTGAGATATTTGCTTTTCTGTCTTCTAGTTGATAATCAACTTTTGCGTTGTCTTTGGCCTTAACTTCTACAATATAGCGATCGCCTTCTTCCCATACGTTTGCTATACCAGAAACTTCTGACAAGTAAGCTTGACCTTTTGGAGTTCTTACTTCGAATAACTCTTCAACACGTGGCAGACCAGTCGTAATGTCTTCACCGGCAACACCACCAGAGTGGAATGTTCTTAAAGTTAGCTGCGTACCTGGCTCACCAATACTCTGTGCGGCAATCACACCAACTGGGTAATGATCTGCGACTAGTGCACCAGTTGCCGGGTCAATACCGTAGCTTTTCCGCGTAACACCGCGTGCATTCGTACAACTTAGCACACTCATAATTTTTACACCGTCAATATTTTTATCGGCATCAATTGCCTCTGCTATTTCCGCTGTTATTAACTCACCTTTTTTAACATATTTTTCAACATTTTGAGCCGCAAAACGACCTTCTAATCTAGAACCATAGCTCACACCTATTTCATCGGCGTCTGAACGGAAGATAGAAAAGCCTGGATCACTATCATCGGTATCTACCGTAAATACATCTTGGCTAACATCTACCAAACGTCTAGTAAGGTAGCCTGAATCAGCAGTTTTAAGAGCCGTGTCAATCATTCCTTTTCGTGCTCCTCGAGTAGCAATAAAGTACTCAAGCGGTGTAAGCCCACGTTTGTAGCCAGACTTAATAGGTAATTCAATTGCTCTACCGGTTGCATCAGCCGTAACACCGAGCCAACCAACAGCCTGCTTAACCTGTCCAATATTACCTCGAGCTCCAGATGTAACTGCTACTGACATCGCACTATCTTCATCTTCAAACTGTTCAGTAAGAGTTGATTGAACTTTAGAGTCTACTTCCATCCAATTTTCAACTGTCAAACGATATCGCTCTTCATCAGTTATAAAGCCTTGATCGTATTGTTCACTAATTTCTGCAGCCTTGCTTTCTCCTGCATCGATAAGATCATCAAAGGTCTTTATTTCACTAAAGTCGTCCATGCCAAGGCTTAAACCTGAATATGTAGCATAATCAAACCCAATGTCTTTTAGCTCATCTGCAATTCTTGCAGTTTCGTCCTGACCATAACGTTGATAGGTAGCAGACATTACATTAGATAATTTCTTTTTTGTCATTGTGGCATCTTGAAACTCAAAATCTTCAGGAAATATTTCATTAAATAATATTCGTCCAAGTGTTGTTTGTCGTTGGCTACCCCTAAAAGGAAGACTTACTTTAGACTGTAAGACAATCTCTCCGGCGTCTAAAGCCATAATAGCTTCATCAAGACTAGCAAATCTGTTTATGACATCTTTTGTTTCTTTTCTTTGATATGTCAAGTAGTAACAACCTAGAACAATATCTTGGTCAATATGAAGAATAGGTGAACCGTCAGCCGGTTTTAGAAGATTCTTATTTGATGCCATTATTTCACGGGCTTCGGCTTGAGCCGCAACAGATAATGGTAAATGGACAGCCATTTGGTCGCCATCAAAATCAGCGTTAAATCCTTTACACACTAATGGATGAAGCTGGATTGCCTTACCTTCAATCAATATTGGTTGAAAAGACTGAACACTTAAACGGTGAAGTGATGGAGCACGGTTTAGAAGCACATACTTGCCTTTAATTACTTCGTCTAACGCATCCCAAACCGGTGTTTCCCCAGATTCAATCATCCTTGTAGCGGAACGAATATTGTGTGCATGATCATTTAAAATTAAATTACCAATAACAAACGGCTTAAACAACTCGAGTGCCATCATCTTAGGTAGCCCACATTGATTAATCTTAAGCTCAGGACCAGCAACAATTACTGAGCGACCAGAGTAATCTACACGTTTACCTAGTAAATTCTGACGGAATCGTCCCTGTTTACCCTTTAACATATCGCTTAATGATTTTAATCGTCGTCTTTGACCGGTTGCGGCAACCGCACGGCCACTTCTGGCGTTTCCGTTATCTATTAGTGCATCGACAGCCTCTTGTAGCATACGTTGTTCATTTCTACGGATAACTTCCGGGGCATTTAGTTCAATCAGCTTCTTAAGTCGGTTATTACGATTAATAACACGTCTGTACAGATCATTCATATCACTTGTAGCAAATCGTCCACCTGTTAACTGAACCATAGGACGTAGATCTGGAGGAATTACCGGCAAAACTGAAACACACATTGAGTTTGGTTTAATGCCTGCGCGCTCCATACTTTCAAGCAATCGTAATCGTTTAAATAGTTTTTTCTTTCTTTGGCCTTTCGCTTCTTCTGCCTCGTCTGTTAGCTGCTTGATAAGCTCAGTAAGGTCAATCGTGTCTAATAATTCTTTTATAACCTCACCGCCCATACCAACTTCTACAATATCTAATAGTTCGTCAGGCAAGTTATTGTATTCAGATTCTGATAGTAGATTGAGCTTAACAAGTGATTCAATTTGCCCTTTTACGGTCTCGAACTGTTCAGCAACTTCGTCAAGTTCTTTAGTACGCATTTCCGCAAGCGCTTTAACATTTGCGTCTTCTGCTTCTGCCTCTTTTTCGTAACGAGCTTTTATGGCTTCTTGAGCTGCTGCAAACTCGGCTTCTTTATCAGAAAGCATCTTGTCACGTTTTGCTTCATCAACATTTTTAACTATGTAACTAGCAAAATATGCCACGCGCTCTAAATTCTTAACAGTCATCCCAAGGAGCAGGCCAATTGCTGAAGGCATGCCCCTAAGAAACCATATGTGTGCAACTGGGCTAGCTAAACTAATATGGCCCATACGTTCACGGCGAACAATTGATTTAGTTACAATCTCACCTTTTTTATCAACTGCTGCTTCACGTGAGCGTACACCTTTGTATTTCGCATCATGTGGATTTATATCCTTTACCGGCCCAAAAATTCGCTCACAAAATAGCCCATCACGTTCTGGTTTTTGAGTACGATAGTTAATTGTCTCTGGTTTTGTGACTTCTCCGTAAGACCATTCGATTATGTCATCCGAACTTGCTACTGCAAGTCTTACAGCATCAAAATCAGAAATCGTAGGTCCGCCTGAATAACGTTTCATTACGCTGTCTCCTTACTTTGATTATTTTCTTGTTCGGCAGCTTCTGAAACCTTTTCGTGAATTTGATCGTCTATATCCATAATGTCAAATTCATCAATTCCCTCTTCTGCACTCAAATCGATGTCTGATGCCTCCGGTGCCGGAACATCTACATCAGACTGGTGTTCTGCCTCGTCCTTAATAGTTTCAGCTAAGACATCTTCAGCATCTACCGATTCATTTGAAAGAACTAAGTCGACTTTCAAGCCCAAACCTTGCAGTTCTTTAACAAGCACGTTGAAGCTCTCTGGTACCTTTGGCCCAACAATCGGCATGCTCTTAATAATGGATTCATATGCCTTTGATCGCCCGTAAACATCGTCTGACTTAATGGTAAGCATTTCTTGCAAAGTATGAGCGGCACCATACGCTTCAAGTGCCCATACTTCCATTTCACCAAATCTTTGTCCACCATTTTGTGCTTTACCGCCTAACGGCTGCTGGGTAACCATTGTATATGGACCAGTTGACCTTGCGTGGATCTTATCGACAATCATGTGATTAAGCTTAATCATGTACATGCTTCCTACCGTTGTGCGTTCGCTAAATGCTTCACCTGTTCGGCCATCGTATAATTGCTGTTTTCCATCTTCTGGTAAACCGGCTTCTTTTAACAGGTCCTGAATTTTTTGAATCGGAACACCCTTAAACGATGGTGAAGCAACATGAAGTCCTAACATTTTAGCTGCCATTCCAAGATGAGTCTCGAAAAGCTGACCTATGTTCATTCTTGAAGGGACACCCAAAGGGTTAAGAATAATATCTACAGGTGTTCCATCTTCCATAAACGGCATATCCTCTACAGGTAGTACGCTAGCAATTACACCTTTGTTACCATGACGTCCGCCAAGCTTATCACCAACCGCAATCTTACGCATTTGAGCAACAAATACCTGTACCTGCATAATCACACCGGCTTTTAAGTCATGTCCATTCTCTCTGGAGAATACCTTTACACCAACAACTTTCCCATGTTTTCCGTTACTCATGCGTTGAGATGTATCACGCACATCTTTGGCTTTTTCGCCAAAAATTGCACGCAATAGTCTTTCTTCGCTAGAAAGTTCTTGTTCACCTTTTGGAGTAATCTTTCCAACAAGAATATCACCAGGGTGAACATCGGCGCCAATTGTTACTATTCCATCCTCATCTAAATGTCGGAGTGCTTCTTCGGAGACATTCGGGATATCGCGCGTTACAATTTCAGGGCCAAGCTTGGTTTCGCGTACCTCAGTCATATAATCAACAATATGAATAGATGAAAGCGTGTCATCTTCCACAAGATTTCTGGATACAATAATTGCATCTTCAAAATTGTAGCCAGACCATGGCATGAATGCAGCAACCAAGTCCTTACCTAGAGCCAGCTCACCACCATCAATAGACATACCTTCAATCAGAGCATCACCAGCTTTAACCTTATCACCCTGAGAAACGACAACTTTTTGATTAATACAAGAACCCTCGTTACTTCTTATAAAGTGATCTGGTTTGTACGTAATCTTGCCGAGTTTTTTATATTTCACCGTAACTTCATCAGCAGTTGCTACTAACACTTCGCCGGATTCTTCAGCCAGAATCAGCTGCCCAGTATTTTTAGCAACTTGAGACTCCATACCAGTTCCAACAAGTGGACGTTGGGGTTTTACAAGTGGTACGGCTTGGCGCTGCTGATTACTACCCATTAAGCTTCTGTAAACATAATTTTTTTCTATGAAAGGAATAAGTCCAGCACTTGAACCGATAATTTGACTTTCTGATGCGTCAATATGTGTAATTTCATCGGCATCTACCTCACCAGTAGCAAGCTTAATACGGGCTGAAATTCGTTCGTTAACAAAATGGCTATCTTTTATTTCCTCGCCGGCACTAGCAATTACTGCTTTTTCTTCTTCAGCAGCATCTAAGTAAACAATTTTGTTAGTCACCGTAGCTTTAACGGGCCATGTTTTCCTGGATTTTACAGCGGCTAGCTTTTTTGCAGCAGCTTCTGTTATTTTTGTGCCAGCTTTTATTAGTAACTTACCGCTATCGTCTTCTAGGTCAACACTTGCAATATAGCCAGCAGCATCTTTAGCAGTAACGGCATTTATGACCTTTATGTAAGGTGTTTCAACAAAACCATATTCATTAATCCTAGCGTACAAGGCAAGATTCAATACTAATCCGATATTTGCACCTTCTGGAGTTTCTACCGCACAGATTCTACCATAGTGAGTTGCGTGAGCATCACGAACTTCAAAACCGGCTCGCTCTCTAGACAACCCGCCAGGACCCATTGAACTTAAACGTCTCTTATGAGCAAGTTCACTAAGCGGGTTAATATGATCCATAAACTGAGAAAGCTGTGAACTTGCAAAAAATTCACGAACTGCCGCTACAATTGGTCGAGCATTAATTAGCTGCCCGGGGGTAACTGTGTCTATCTCGCTCATACTCATGCGGTCTTTAGTATTTCGTTCCATGCGCAACAGGCCGATTCTAAATTGACGCTGAACTAACTCACCAACAAGCTTTACTCGACGATTAGCCAGACTATCAATATCGTCAGCATCTTCCCCCGTATTATTTAAACGGATAACCTCTGCAATTATTGCTTGCAAATCTTCTAGACGCATAACCCTGTTCTCTATTGTGTTGGGTATATCCATATCTAGACGCTTGTTAATCTTGTATCTTCCAACTCGACTAAAATCAAAACGTTTAAAGTTGTAGAACATATTTTCAATTAGCGAGCGTGCATTATCTACAGTCGCAAGATCACCCGGACGAAGGCGCCGGTATACTTCAATTAGGGCCTCACTGTTACCTTTAGCCTGATCTTTTTCTAGCGTTGCATCAATATAGCTGTCCTTACCCTGGTCAACGTGACTGAATGCTCCTTTGATATCAGATTCGCTCATTCCAAGCGCTTTTAAGAGTGTGGTTATTGGAATTTTACGTTTTCTATCAATTTTTACATACATTGCCCGATTTGGAGCTGTCTCAAATTCAAGCCAAGCCCCACGACCCGGTATAACCTTTGCTCCGAATAACTTACCAGAAGCATGTTGTTCTGCAGTAAAGAAAACGCCAGCCGATCTAATTAGCTGGCTTACAACAACTCTTTCAGCTCCATTGATAATAAATGTACCTCGAGACGTCATCCAGGGATAATCGCCAAGATATATTTCTTGGTCGCTTACCTCGCCAGTAACTTTATTTGTTAAAGTTACTGTAGCTTTAAGCGGAGCTTCATAAGACACATTATTCTCACGGGCTTCTGTCTCTGAGGTCTTTGGCTCGTCAAAATGATAATCCTTAAAGCTTAGCGTAAGTTTTGTTCCTGTATAGTCTTCAATCGGACTAATTTCAGCAAGTAACTCACCTAGCCCTTCTTCGATAAACCATTGAAACGATTTGTTTTGATGATCCACTAGGTTTGGTAGATCAAGTACGTTATCTTTTTGTGTAAAGTACGTGCGCTTACTTAGCGCAGTTGTAGACGTCTTTGCCATACTTGGTGACACTCTCCTTGAGTTGTATGCACTAATAAACTGCCGCATGTGCGTCAGATTTTACTAATGTAAACTTAAATTTTGATAATGCGCGCGAAGAACCTAAGCTTTCGGAGCCAATAATTTTTATAAATTACAGCAATGCCCGCTTACTCTACTTCTGTGATTATATTACATAATTTTCAGACTGTGTGCAATAGTTTTTTAGTTTATTTATAAAACAGAATCAACTATGCCGTACTTTTTTGCTTCTTCTGCGCTTAGCCAAAAATCCCTTTCAACATCTTTTTCAATCTTCTTTAGGGGTTGGTTAGTATTTTTTGCGAGTATTTGGTTTAACACTTTTTTAAGCCTTAAGCCTTCTTTTAAGTCAATCTCCATATCGCTAACTTTACCTTTAGTGCCAGCTGATGGCTGATGGATCATAACCGTAGCATGAGGCAATAAATGCCTTTTGTCTTTTGTTCCTGAACTTAGTAAAAAGGCCGCAGCGCTGGCTTGAACGCCAATGCCTACGGTCTGAACATCACATTTTACATAATTCATGGTGTCGTAAATTGCAAATGCATCATAAACACTGCCACCAGGGCTGTTTATGTAAAACTTAATATCCGCTTTTGGGTTGTCATTTTCTAAAAACAACATCTGGGCAACTATTAAGTTAGCCGTATGTTCATTAACTTCAGTGCCTAAAAATATTATTCTGTCTTTAAGTAGCCTAGAGTATATATCGAAAGCTCTTTCATACCGGCCTTCTTGCTCAATTACTGTTGGTACTAGCGTTGAGTTCTTTACCATGCTTCAATATTATAAAGTTAGCACTCTCATGTCAAGAGTGCTAGTTCGTTGTCTTTATACGGTGCGGTTACGTTAGCTGTTAGAGTCTGCACCTAAAATTTCAAGTTGTGCAAGTTTTTCAAATTGTAATCCAGGATTAGCCAGTACCGGAAAATTAGCAAGCTGTCTTTCGTCAGGTCTAACTATTCCGTTTATTATATCTTTGTCAAAACCGGCGTTTGTTAGCATCAATGCGTACTTGCCTACACACTCTGGGGTGATTTCATTGTTATCTGGCCTAGCCTCAATTCCTATAGCTAAACTAAATGATTCTTTATTACTAGACATATAGGTATTATACCATTATTTGTCGTTTGTCGCAATGCTTAATATGTGCTCCAAAGTCTTTTCGGTAATCATCCTTGAAGCTATGTCTTGCTTAGTCTCCGGTTTGTCAAGTTCTGCTTTCATAGCAGGGTCCGTGTACTGGCCTTTCAATAGCTGCATCCGCATATCAACTTCTTCTGGTGTTACATCAATCTTCTCGTTGTGCGAAATCTCAGAGAGAACTAGTCCTGTCTTGACACGTTGTTCGGCTTCTGGCTTTAACTTTGCTTTATCAAATTCTTCTTCAGTCATACCCTCAAGCTCTAACATTTCTTGCCAGGTTTGATCTTTGTAGACTAAGTTTTGCTTAACTTCAGTTTTTAGTCGCCCCAATTGTTCGTCAATAAGTGACTCTGGCAAATCTACCTTACTTTTATCAACGATCTCGTTAACTATTGAATTTTCTAGAGCTCTGGTAGCCTGCGTTTCCTTTTCTTGCTGAAGCTGAGTTTTAATATCTTTTTTTAGCGCTGCTAGGTTTTCAAAAGAACCAATCTTTTTTGCAAACTCGTCATCAAGCTTAGCTTTTTTAAGCTCCTGCACATTTTTAACAATAACTGTAAATTTAGCTTTCTTATTAGCCAGGGCCTTTACGCCGTAATCTTTAGGGAAACTAATATCAAATACCTTGTCTTCACCGGCTTTTAGACCAACAATGTTTTCTTCAAAGCCTGGAATAAAAGTGTTGCTGCCAAGAGTTAATGGGTAATCTTTACCATCTGCACCGCTAATAGCATTGCCCTTTTCATCTTTACCAGAAAAGTCAATTGTTACTTGATTACCATTTTTTGCAGCGCGTTTTACATCAACCTTTTCAGCCCCCTTTGCCTGTAGATCTTCCAAAACTTTTTTTACATCATCTGCTGTAACTGTTGGTTTTTCTTGCTTTTTTTTGATTGATTTATAGTTTGGCAAATCAATTTTGCCAATTACTTCTGTCGCGGCATCAAACTCTAGTTCTGTATAAGGCACAAACTTTTTGAGCGTTACTTGTGGAGCACCAACTGGCCGGATATCGCTTTTTCTTACGGCATTAACGTAAAGTTTGTTTACTGCTTTGTCAACAACCTTGGATTGCAAAACTTGGTCATCAACATTTTTTTCAACTACGGAAAGTGGAGCTTTGCCTTCTCTAAATCCAGAAACCTTAGTAGTGTTTGCAAGTTCTTTTAAAACTGCGTCTTTTACCACACTTAAGTCTTTGCTATCAGCAACGATTGTTAGTGTAATTTTAGTTGGGTTATTTTGCTTTGTCGTTATATGCATAGAAAGCTACTCTAACAGAGTAATGACCGTTTGTCTAGATTAGCTGAATAGTATCCGGTTTAGAATAATTGTGAAAACTACAAACCAAACCATTTCAACAATCCAACCCCAAGAACGCTCCCATTGCTGGATGGTTTTATGAAACTTTCTAATAATATCCCACTCTTTATCTGCACCAGAAAGGTCAGCTTTATAGTGGCTCAGCCACATGATATCTGGAATTGCCGCCAGCAGGCCACCCAAAGGTAACAGCCACCAATCGTAGCCAACTTTATACCCCGCAAACCCTACTATTACTAAAAATGCGGTGAGCACAATTCCATCAGTTGTCAAAATATATCTAAACTCCTTAGATTTGACTGAAGCAACGGTATGAGCCCCAAAATGTGGTAAGGCATCAAGTGCAAAATGAGACAAAAATGCAAGTGTTAATCCTAATGCTGGATTAACAACAGTCGCAGCAATAACCGCTCCGGTTAAAGCGTGGTTAGTTGCTGTCATTATTCCTATAGTCTTTTACGATACTTACGATTCTTTGCAAGCTATGGGCTTCTTCTTTACCTGAGCTTAAATTTTTAAGTTTAAACTGACCTGATTCAACTTCATTATCACCTACAAATAGCATGTATGGCACAGTTTTTTTTGTGGCATTTTTTATTTGCTTTTCTAACTTATTACCAGAGAAATCAGCTGCCACATTTACGCCCATTTCGCGCAACTCGTTTATTAACCGCAAAGCCTCGTTCTTATTGCCAGTAAGAACCGCTGCGTAAACCTCAACAGAGCTAGAAACCTTAGGCAATAGATTATGCAAAAACAAGAAATTATATAACGTCGCATCCCCCATACCAAAGCCAACTGTCGGCACCGGCTCAACGCCAAATTCACCAATCAGACCATCATAACGACCTCCACCAAACATGGAGCGATTATTTTCTGGATGTGTGTCAAATACTTCAAAAACAATGTCTGTATAATAATCAAACCCGCGCATTAAGCTAAGATCAAACACCACATTATTTATTGAACTATTATTACAAAGATTGATAAGCTCTGTGAGCTTCTGACTGCTTTCATGCTGTTTTAGTTCAATCGGTAAATCTTCTATTGTACTTATAGATAAAATGTTTAGTAGTTTACTGCCAACATTATTTTGTCTTTGATTTTCGTCTAAAATTGTATTCAATTTTGCGCTAAATTCGCTGCCTGACATTTTATCTTTTTTGTCAATCAGCCTTATAAGAGATTCTGACTGAACATCATTAATTTTAAGATGGTCTTCTAACAAATAATTGATAAGTTTACGGCTATTAATTTTAACTTGGTACATATTAGGCTGAGCCTCAAAAGCCGACATAATGCCAGAGCTAATTTGAATCATTTCAAATTCAGCTAAAATATTATCTACTCCAAATAAATCAACATTTAATTGCCAGAACTCTCGAAGCCGGCCTTTTTGCGGTCTTTCATAACGCCATAAGTTTGGGATTGAGTAAAGTCTTAGCGGGTAACCAAATTCTTGCCGTCTAGCAGCTACCATACGACTAACGCTAGGTGTCATTTCCGTTCGCATGGTTATGTTACGACCGCCCCTATCAGTAAAGCTATAGGTTTGTTCGTTTACAATTTCGTCGCTAGTTTTTGAGGCGTAAAGCTCAGTCGGCTCTAGTACTGGTGCGTCATATTCTTCATAGCCAAAGCTTTCAACAACATTTCGCCAAACACTAAACATCTGTTTCTGTAAGCGTTTGTCTTCTGGGTAAAAATCTCGAGCCCCTTTATAAGGTTGGGTTGATAAACTCATTTGTATTTATTATACACATTATTTTTAAAAATCTTTATGCTTATTTATTAGTATTATTCTAAATATATTTTTGGTAGCAGACTGGTGCCGGACTGGTACAACTTAAACTACCCCTGTTATTTTGACCAAAAGCGGATTTAAATCCGCTTTAACTCCGCTTTTCCAGCATTCTGTGACTTCGTGCCTATAAATCAGCACATTATTTATTAATAAACTGTAAAAAAGCCTCGGATGAGACTCTCCTACTTTGGTGGGCGAGAAAGGACAACGCTGGGGCTACGCACCCGACTAACCTTCCCGTTCGCTTCGCTCACTTATTGAAGTTTCATGACATTTCGACGGCAACAAAAAAGCAGTCCACAAGGACTGCCTCTTTGTTGGTGGGCGAGAAAGGACTTGAACCTTCACGCCTTGCGGCACTAGTTCCTAAGACTAGCGTGTCTACCAATTCCACCACTCGCCCACGGTGCTAATTACAAGATGTTATTTTACTTGTTTTTGACTAAAAACTCCAGTGTTTTATTTCTGCATTATTAATATTGATGCGTTGGCATATTCTTTGATGGTTATTTCTTTTAGGTCCTCTAGTTTTTGAGCTACCTCTTTGACCTGCCCGGTCGGCAAAGAGCAAACCATGATTCCACCATCAACTAAGTACTTATGCATTTGCTCAAGAACGCTTATTTTTACATCATTATATGGAGGGTCGCAAAAGATAATATCAAATATAAGATTGTTGGTTTTCAGCCATGAAGAAACGTTAGATACAGATACACTTAGTTCATTGCCCAACCGAAGCAAGTCTTTATTCTTTTGTATAGTACTAAACGCAGATTTGTCTTTTTCTACAGCATAAACTTTTTGGGCACCCCTACTTACAGCCTCAAAGGCTAATGCGCCACTACCTGAATACGCGTCAAGTACTGTTAGGCCTGATATGTCACCCAACATATTAAAGATTGCCGAACGTATCTTTTCTGACATCGGGTGAGTCTTATGCCCCTTTGGTGCATCAAATCGTCTACCACCCAGGCTGCCACTTGTAACACGCAACTTCACATTAATTTACCTCTATAATGCCAGCGTCGATAAGTGCAAGATACCAAATAAGAGTAACAGTTTTTACAATTGAGGGGGCTAGCTTATTACGAACCTCCCACATTAACTTTGTCGACCAGCCACGTTTTCTAAATCTTTCATACATATCGAGGACGGCGATTTCTCTCGCTGAGCGCTTGAAAGTATTAACTGGACCAACTTCTACGGCTTTTTTTATCTCTTCTTTTGTCGGTTTGGCACTATTAATGCTTAGTGGGGCAATAATCGTAGCAATACCGAGCTCGAACATACCATGCGTAGTCATCAACCCCTTTGGTCCGTATACTTTCCAGCTTTTTTTAAAGGTATCGCGCTTGGTTTCGCCTTTTGGTATTACTTTATCTCTAATAGTTGTTCTGGTTTCTTTTTCTTCTCCCCGTATTTCGCTTAATTTTTGTTCATACGGATAATGGTGAGCTGGCGTTAAACCATCAACTATTGCATGGGCCAGCCAAGCAGCCTCGAATGCTGTACGTTCATTATTTTTCTTTTTTAATTCTTTTACGAGCTGGTTGTAGTGGTCTTTAATTAACTCAAGAAGTTGTGAATCGTCTTCGTCAAACGGGCTGTAATAATGCCAGGGTTCATCTTTTGCTGGACTTTTACGTTTTATTGCATCAGGGCCTTTTCTTCCTTCAAAATGAAGTATATGTCTTGACGCGGGAAACAGTTTTTTATTTGGTAATAGTTCTCCAAGCTTAGCTCTGGCAACTCGATCAAGTTTTTGGTGAGCACCAAGTACACGCCCAGACATCGGTGTTAATGTTGTTCCTGAATACATATTACAATTGCTGACGTTTATAAGACAAATCTACCCTACTGCACTCTTCAAATTTTAACAAACTTGCCAGAACCTCGATTTTTCTCATCGTGCGGTAAAAATGGTCTACGATTTGTCCAGTTAGTTTTTTTTCTCTTCTTAAAGTCATTTTCTAGTTAAGATGCACAACTGATTGCAGTTGTTTAATTCGTTCTTTAATGTAAGGATATTGTACCAGATTTTTTGGATCATCCATGAATTGCTTGGCAGCCCTACTGGCAGCTGCGATTAATTTTGCATCTGAAAAATTTGCAACTCTTAAATCTAAAATTCCGTGTTGTCTTGTGCCATATATTGCCCCTGCGCCTCTTAATTCGAGGTCAAGTTCTGCCAGCTTAAAACCATCGTTTGTAGATTTGATAGCTCTGATTCTTCTAGTTGGCTCATTTTCTGTTAGCAAATAACACTCGCCTTGTTCATTTCCTCTACCAATCCGACCACGTAATTGATGGAGTTGGGCCAACCCAAATCTGTCCGCCGATTCAATTACCATGATGTTGGCATTGGGAACATTTACTCCAACTTCAATTACAGTTGTAGAAATTAAAATATCTACCTTTCCTTTTATGAACTTTTTCATTATTGCAGCTTTATCTTCTCCGGTCATCTTGCCGTGAAGAACTTCTATTTTTAACCCTTTAAGGAGAGTGCTTAATTCTTGATGAACTTTTTCAACTGATTTGATAAAAATTGTATCGCCTGGAGAAATTACTGGGCAAACTACATACGCTTGGCAGGTTGTAGATTTAATTTTTTTATATATATCTTGGTAAAGTTTCAGCCTATCTGTTGGCTTTATGAGCTGTGTAGTAACTTTTTTTCTACCTTGAGGCTTTTCATTGATAATACTAACATCCAATTCTCCAAAAACAGTTAAAGCTAAGCTTCGTGGTATTGGCGTTGCCGTCATACTAAGCATATGCGGCGATATATTTGTCTTTGACAGAAGATGTCTACGTTGGTTTACTCCGAACCTATGCTGTTCATCAGTTATTACTAAGCCAATGTCTTGATACTCAATTTTATCTTGAAGCAATGCGTGGGTTCCAATAATGAGCCTAGGTTTTAAAGCCGATTTAACATCCTTTTTAATATCTTCTTTTTGCTTTTTTGACATACTGCCAACTAGTAAAGTTATTTGATTTTGAAAACCAACCCCATCAAGTAATTCATAAAATGTTTCAGTATGCTGCCGGGCTAATATTTCGGTGGGAGCTAAAAAAATTACTTGATATCCTTGATTTAAAGTCAGCATTGACGCCATAGCGGCTACTACAGTTTTGCCCGAGCCAACATCACCTTCTAATAAACGATTCATGGGTTTTGATTGCGATATATCCTGATATATTTGCCAGGCAGTTTTTCTTTGCGCATTAGTAAGTTTAAATGGCAGCTGCTTGATAAACTGATCAGTTATATTTAAGTCTATCTCTATCTTAGGTGCATCAGCTCGTGCGACCTCTTTTCGTGCACTCTGACTGGCAATTGACAATTCAAAAATTTCTTCAAAGCCAAGCCGGTAGCGAGATTCGTCAATTTCGCTAATCGAACTAGGCCGGTGAAGCTGCTTATAAGCATCTGCGGAGGATATTAAATTATTCTGTTGACAAACTATATCTGGTAAAGTTTCCTTAATTTTGGGTTTTAAGGCAAATATATTTGCAAGATGTTTTCGAATTTGCTTAGACGACAAACCTTTGGTTTCAGGATATACAGGCAGTATTCGTCCGCTGTTAACTGATAAATCTGAAACTAATTCGGCAGATGGGTTTCGAAGCGACAGCCTGTTACCACCAAAGTCAAATTTTCCTGATATAAAGTATTCTACATTGTGCCGTAAAGACTTTGCTCTATATGGCTGGTTAAACCAAATAACACCTACGCTGGCCGTGTTATCACTTGCTATTGCTTCAGTAATATGTATGCCTCCACGGCTATAACGGCTGTGAACCGAACTTATTTTAGCTTTTATTGTTACGTTGCCGGGTGTTAGTGTTGCGACTTTTTGAACATGACTATAATCTTCATACTTTCTAGGAATATGTTTTAGTAGTCCTGATACGTCATAAATGCCAAGTTTGTTATATAGCTTGCTGGTTTTTTCGCCAACTCCTTTAATACTCTCAATATTTGTTGAAAGCTCCATAGTTGTAAGTATAACTGTTATCCAGCTTTTTTTATCAAAAAGAAGACACTTGGACCAAAGTATGTTTTTGCAAGAGCTAGCTGGAGAAAGGTTTCGGCAGATAACATAATACTTTGCGGAACGACTTTTTTCAGAGTAGGTGATCTTAGGTTGGAAACTGAAAGTACTCTATCGACTTTAAGCCCCGCATGTGCAAGCTGTTTAATTACTGTTTTAGGATTATGGTTCACGAATGCCACTTCATCATCTCGCTTATTTTCGGGACTCCTAATATCAATTGGCTCTGTCGGCATTTTTTGCATCTTGAGCATATGTTTAATACGATTTCTGCCGTGTGCATAGTTAGCGATTTCAAGAATAAAAGTTCCTGTCTCGCCAAGTGCCCTGGCTACTTCTGCAAATTCTGAGCTTGGATCTGGTAAATGATGCATAACACGAATCATTGTTATTAAATCTATCGTGCCTTTTTTAAACTTAAGGTCATCAGCCTGCATTAATTTTTGACTGATTTCAGGGTGATCTTTAAGGTAAACCTTGGCGATTTCTAACTGTTGCTTGCTGGGCTCGGCCAAAGTCACTTTATCTGCATACTGTTCCAATAAAATGCACAGCCTCCCATAACCGCCACCAATATCTACAGCTTGCTTAAAGTGCTTGCCTTTTAAAAGACGTTTTATTGCAAGCTCTTCTGCTGCGTGTTCGTAATCTCTGCCGTCCCAGTACTCAAGATAGTTATAATTGCCAGAGTCGTATTGATCGGCTTTTTTATGTTTATCGCTACTAGAAGGCTTTTTCTGCTTATTTTTCTTATTCATACCCAAAACAGTATAGCAGGTTAGTTTTTAATTTGAACAATGGCATTTGAGTTTTTACCACGGCGCAATACCGCGTGTTTTCCGTCAATTAAATCGTCTTTTGAAAATCTATAATCCAGGTTAATGGGATTACCGTTAACATAAACTGCATTTTGCTCTATGAATCTTCTGGCTTGACTGTTTGATTCTGCCAAACCTGCTTCGACTAATGCGTTAATAACCGGCTCGCCAATACTAGATTCACTAAGAGGAAGTTCGGATTTAAGCTGAACTATATTATCGGCAGATATGTCTGTGTAATCTTTGTCCCCAAATAACACGTCGGTAATGTTAGCTACGGAATCTGCAGCCTGTTTTCCATGAACTAAACTTGTAACTTCGTAAGCAAGTATTCTTTGTGCGCTTCTGGAAGATTTATCGTCGTCAAATTCTTGCATAACCTGCTCAATTTTTGATTTTTCTAATTCTGTATATACCTTAAGATAGCCTTCGATACCCTCGTCATCGACATTAAGCCAAAATTGATAGAACTTATATGGGCTTGTCTTCTTGGGATCTAGCCACACTGCACCGTCTTCAGACTTGCCGAATTTCTTGCCAGTAGTTTTATTAATTATTAACGGCATAGTAAGAGCATTGACTTCATCACCCGTCTCCCGGCGTACAAGATCTACACCACTAATGCAGTTCCCCCACTGATCCGAACCGGACAGCTGTAAATTTACCCCAAATTTCTGATGTAAATGAAGAAAATCGTACCCTTGTAGTAAGGTATAACTAAACTCCGTATAACTAATACCAGAGCCGCCCTCCCCCATTCTTTTAGCGATGTAATCCCTCTGTACTAAAGGCGTCATAGAAAAATTTTTGCCAACATCACGCAAAAATTCAATTACTGTCATATCCTTGAACCAATCAAGATTATTGACTAGTGTTATTTCATAACCCTGAAAAATACTCTCTATTTGTTGTTTTGCAGATTCCACATTTTTTGCTACTGTTTCCTCACTTTGCAAAATACGCTCGGCATCTTTTCCGCCCGGGTCGCCTATTAAACTTGTTGCTCCACCTGCTAGTAAAATGCCCTTATGGCCATGACGCAGAAAAACCTTATCTAGCATCATGGCAGCTAAATTACCAACAGTTTGCGAGTCTGCCGAAGCATCGAAACCATGATAAAAAATCCAATTATTGTTATCTAGTCTATTAATATCGCTTAATGTAGTTTGGTTTACAAATCCTCTCCATTTGAGTTCTTCAGATAAAGTCATACTAGATATTAATATTACATACTTAGGCAAGTTAGTACAGTTTATATCAGCAAAAATTCAGCTCTTTCACGTATATGGTTATTTGGTATAATATCCTGGTAACTATGGAGCACACAGATTAAATATATGAAGACCTCTAAACGACGTAGTCGTGTACATAAAAATACGTTCACAACTCGCAGCGGAAAAACAGTAAAAGTAAATCGAAGTATATCGCAAAAATTAAAGAATGCCCGCGATGCAAAAGCGTTAAATAAAGCGAATAGGCTTAGTGGAATGCCGAAATCAAGGCTTAAACGAATAGCCTACAGAATGCACCCAAAGAGATTAAAAGAATACTGGTTTAGTCGCGAGGGTGGTTTAATGGCTCTTAAACTGCTGGGGGCTTCATTTATTATTGGTTTCATCATACTTGCCGGATTATTTGCATATTTCAGAAAAGATTTGCCAAATCTTCGTGATATTTCTGGAAACAACATAGGTGGAAGCATAAGGTATTATGACCGGACCGGCGAAACTCTCTTATTTGAAGATTATGATGCTGTTAAGAGAATACCAGTTAAGGATGAAGAAATTAGTCAATATGCTAAAGATGCCACTGTAGCTATTGAAGATAAAGACTTCTTTGAACATGGTGGGTTTGATGTCAGAGGAATTATGCGAGCGGGCGTTAACAATGTCTTTGGTCTATCCGGTGGTCAACAAGGAGGCTCAACTATAACACAACAGTTAGTTAAATTGTCCCAGGACTGGACTCGTGACCAATCCTACACCAGAAAGATTAAAGAGCTAATACTAGCTGTTGAGCTTGAAAGGACATATTCAAAACAAGAAATATTGGTAGGTTATTTAAATACTGCACCTTATGGTGGTATCGAGTACGGAATTGAAGCAGCAGCTAGAAATTATTTTGAAAAATCTGCCAAAGACCTAACACTTGATGAGGCTGTAATGTTTGCTGCCATACCAAAATCGCCGGCGTATTATTCACC
>JAGQMZ010000002.1:64131-65641 GCA_020428405.1 Candidatus Saccharimonadota bacterium
AAAATCTGCCAAAGACCTAACACTTGATGAGGCTGTAATGTTTGCTGCCATACCAAAATCGCCGGCGTATTATTCACCATACAGCAATGATTTTGATATAGAAGCCTTTACCGGTAGACAGCACTACATACTTGACCAAATGGTTGAACAGGGTTTTATTAGCTCAGAGGAACGAGATGCAGCTAAACAAGTTGATACGGTAGCAAAAGTAGTCCCTCGAAAACCTAAATATGAAGGTATCCTACACCCTTGGTTTGTACTTGCAGCAAAAGAAGAACTAGAAGAAACACGTGGAAAAGATGCGGTACAAAGAAGTGGTTGGAAAGTTATTACTACTCTTGATAAAAACCTACAAGCTGAAGCCGAAAAACAAGTTAGTGATGGGCTTGTTCAAGTTAGAAGACAAGGAGGCGACGTTGCGGCTTTTGTTGCAGAAGATGTTAAAACCGGTCAGATCGTTTCGCTTGTTGGTGGAAGTGATTTTTCTAACCCTGACTATGGACAAAATAACTATGCTAGGTTACGTTTACCGCCCGGATCAAGTTTTAAGCCGTATGATTATACTGCACTAATAGAAAACACTACAAACTCCGGCGCAGGTTCCGTGCTTTATGATACTCAGGGACCACTTGAAGGCTATCCGTGTACAAGCAAGGCTCGCCCAAAAAGTGGAGGAAATTGCTTGTGGGATTATGATTTTAGATACCCAGGTCCTATGACTATCAGATACGCTCTTGGTGGCTCAAGAAACGTCCCTGCTGTTAAGGCTATGCTCACAGCCGGAATCGATGAAACTATTCAAACAGCAGAAAAACTTGGGCTGAAGAGCGGTTATAAGTGTTATGAAGACCAAACATTAACTTCGGAGTCTCAATGTTACGCTTCATCAGCCATAGGTGATGGTGCGTACTTACGCCTTGACGAGCATGTTCATGCTTTTGGATCACTTTCAAGAAACGGTAAAAATATCCCTCAAACCTATATATTAAAAATTGAAGATGCAAGCGGTAAAGTAGTAGACGAGTGGGAGTCAACAGAAGGAGAGCAAGCTGTCCGACCAGAAAGTGCTTACATTATTTCTGATATTCTTTCCGACCCTAAAGCTAGTTACTTTTCATCAAAAGCTCATGATTTTAATGGACACGATTACGCGCTTAAAACCGGTACTACTAACGACACAAAAGATGGTTGGTTAATGGGCTACTCCACCCAATACGCAGCCGGCGTTTGGGTTGGTTATCACACACGAGAAATTGAGATGACGGGCTTTATGGAAAACATGACAAGACCAATATGGAAAGGATGGATGGATGCCATACACTCAAACCTGCAGCCTGAACCGCGTGAAAAACCGGCTGGCATACAAGAACAACAAGCATACATAGTGCGCTCTCATGTTGGCGCTGGATCGGTTGAACCTAGCCCAGCAACAGACCTATTCCCATCTTGGTACCAAAATAATCGAGAACGGTCTACTAAAAAAACAGTAATTGACCAGGTTTCTAATAAA
>JAGQMZ010000030.1 GCA_020428405.1 Candidatus Saccharimonadota bacterium
AACGTAGTCTTTCAACCATTCTTTATTCATAGCTTGATTATATCATCTTTATTAATAAATTACAGATGTAATATGATGGTTCACAGAACTAATCCTGAACAAGCGTGGCTTTTAGGTAGTTGTATGGATTATAGAATAAGTCTGGTTGGTTTTGTCTTTGTTCCCATTCTCTTAGGATATTCCTTAGGTCTACTAAGGTAAGTTTTCCATACAGTCTACGTAGAGATCGTTTCAATACTCCCCAGAAGTTCTCAATCATATTAGTTGGTCCAAAGTGCCCATTGCTGTGGTTGCATCTTTCATGGGAGTAGCCATAGAACTCTAGGTCATGGTACCCAGTATGAGCATCAGTTGTGATATGGGCACTTCTAGCAACTGTCTTGGTGAGGAATAGCTCTAGACTATCTTGGGCTCTGTCTGGAACTATTTGAAGTCGTACACGTCTTGTGTCACGTTCTATGGCACCTACCACAATCGTTTGTTGACCATAGCGTCTTTTGCCGAAGAAACTTTCATCAACCTCTACAATACCTGAGAGTTGTAGGCTACTAGCTGGTACAAGTGCCCTAAAGCGTCTAAACCATCGTCTGACAGTTGGATAGCTTACGCCAACTATGTCAGTAGTTGACCCAACACCTTTTTGTCTTTGCCAACACCACAGCAGTAACCAAAGCTGCTGTAGTGATAGATTACTACCCCGAAACCAGGTAGCGGCACGAACAGAATGTTTCTTACGACATATACTACACCAGGCATAGCTACGTCTGAATAAAAGCCGATTCAAGCACTTTGGGCACTTGCTATGACCGTAGACTATTTTAAATAATTGAATATGGCACTGCCGCTCACGCGGCAAAGTTGTTAGACTGTTCATTGGAACAACCCCTCCTTTTGTAAGTTAGTTTGACACTACCTACTTTAGCGGGTTGTTCCTTATTAGTTTAGTGAACCAATATGATAAATGTTACTTTGTTTGCTTTTTATCAAAAGACTTAAATAATTTTGCAATATTAAAGCGCTGATTAAACACTATTAAGGTTAAACCCGTAAAAGATATCATAAACACCATTTGGCTGCGGAAAGGATTTAAGTAGCCAGTTAACAAATTTTGGGCTAGTGGCCTAATTTCAATGGTTGGTATAGATGCCGCAATTGGTGATGGTACATACGGGCTAGTTAGATATCCAAAAATTCCAACCCCAATAATGGCCACTCCGGCGAAGTAAACTTTTTTTGCATATTCCTTCCTATCTAGTAGTACATATACAGTGAATAATAGCAAAGTAACAAGCCATAGTAGTGGTGCAAGCCATAACATAGCTACTACAAAACCAGAAAGATTTGGGAACTCATCTCTTTTTAGTAGAGTAATTTCATCTGGTAAATTACTGATACGTTCGGTAGTTTGTTCGTTTTGCGATATAGCAAGCACATTAGATAACGGATCTTTGATGCTAGCAAGGTTAATGCTTATATCTTGCCGATCGCTACTAGTAGCATACTGATAAGTCTTAGAGGTTAAAGCATTGATGGCTTGCGCACTTAGGTCACTAGCTAGCAAACCACTAATTAATGACTGTGCTCGCTCACCCACAACTCTTTGTAGTACTGGCCGATCTTGTAGTGCATTGTTTACTATAACCTGCGATATTGCATCTCTGCTAGATTCTTGCTGTAGAGCTGTTGTGGTTATATTGGTGAATGAATCTTGGTTGAACACGGTATGGTTAATCCAATATGCCGACTGGGCAAGAAATAGAAATATAACAGCAAAAACCAACACCGTTATTGATACCACCTTACCCAAAACGGATTTTGTTTGGGCTCTTCCTCTTGAGCTAACCTTTTCAGCCATAATAATATATTATATCACTTTTTATTAAATAAATGTGTAATCTGGTCAAAAACGTTGTAAGTGTAACTATAGTGATCTCACCCATTTAAATAGCTGAGCCGAGTATCAACTATCAAAATTATAAGTTCATCTGGTACTGGGTTATCTGCTGTAAACCTAATGGTGCCCTTGCTAGTTTCAAAATCTTTAAGCTCAGTTTTTAAGTCTTCAATAACTCTTGGGTCAAACGGGTAGATACTTAGGCCATGTTTATTTGAGCCAAAACCAATTAGTGGCCTGCTTTTATATTTAAATGCTGGCATACCGTAGCTCAACCCCTCGGTAACTTCGGGTACGGATTCTGGTATTATCTTTATATAGTGCTGAAATACCAGACGTTGAATTGGCTGAAGACTTTTAATAAATCCGCTAAACACATTCATAAACTTATAATAACAACTAATAAAATTAAAAATTCCAGTCTTTGGTTATAATTAAGCTATGCGAAAAGTCGGATTATCTGTATTAAAGTTCTTAGGCATATTACTTGCTACATTTTTTATATTAGATACATTTATATTTTTAATTGAAGATATAGTAGATGGGCAGTCCATACTCTACCCCTTAGTTGCAACGTGGGCTCTGTTAGCTTATATTATCCTTCCCAGAATTCACCGTGTTTTTACTAAAATATACTTGCCAGACTATTACGTTGGCCGAACAAAAACAACAGATGGTTTTTATGGTGACCCTATTAATATCGCCTTCATCGGTGGTGAAAAATCATTACATAGCGCGATGAAAGAAGCGGGTTGGGCTAAAGCTGATGATTTAACTTTTAAATCGTCGTTAAAAATGATTTGGGCATCTGTTAGAAAAAAGAGCTATCAAAAAGCACCGGTTAGCTCATTATTTTTATTTGCTCGTAAACAAGATTTTGCTTATCAACAAGAGATTAATGGAAACCCTAGAGTACGTCACCATATCAGGTTTTGGAAAGTACCAAGCGGTTGGTGGCTACCGGGTGGCCACCAAGTAGACTGGCTAGCAGCCGCTACCTTTGATAAAAGTGTCGGCTTATCGTTATACACTGGCCAAATTACGCATAAAGTATCATCAGACACAGATGAAGAGCGAGATTATGTTGTAGAAACCATTTCTAAAACAGAACACTTTAAGTCTGTTAGTAAAATAAAAAACTTTACAACTGCATTCCATTCAAGAAACGGCGGTGGAGACCGCATTAAAACAGATGGGTCAATGCCATTTGTTCAACTTAAAGAAATTAAATAGTCTTGCCAGCTACTGGCTTTCAAGCCAAGCCTCTGCCTCGTCTTTTTGGTCCAAATTAAAAACCTTCTCTTCTGTTTTGGTGAACGGTGACATCACATGTACTGCTGCTCGCAGCCATTCTTGATCAGACACTAGCGCAAACCTTTTAACCTTAAGGTATGGGCCAAAACCAAACTTCATGTCCTTGCTCATGGCATTAAAAGTCTCACCTTTTAAGTCTTCTGCAATTATCATAAGATTTGCATGACCATACTTGTCAATAATTTTTTTAACTGTTGGTGTTAATACCTCGTAGTCATTGGCAGCAATTTTGCCTGACGCTTCAAAAATTACATTTTGATTTTGTTCTTTTATTATTTTAAACATATAAACCTCCTGTTAGTTTCATTATACAGTACGGAGCCTACCTTGCCTTAAGTATCTCATTGAGGCTAAGCAAATTTGGGCGGTTATTACAGCTATTATTACTGGAGTAATTTGCGATGTACCGATACCAACACAAAGTGCGGCTACTAACGCAATGCTGGAGCAAGAATTCACAACGAAAGCGTTCATATTCCTATTGTACTACGTAGCCGCTTCCGTTCTAAGAATGAGGACTTGCGGTCACGCATACATCCAAATAGGACTTGAACTCCGCGACCCCTGCACAACAGGGGTCGCGGAGTTCCGAAATGGGAATGATTCTCGATATGGTGCAAGATAGTTGACGCATTTCAAACATCCGCAATTGAGGCAGCCAATGACCAGAAACTTAAAAACCTTGTTCATTTATTCAATTTGTCAGGTAATTTGCTCTTCGAATAATTTCGTACCGTCAATCACTATATCTGCTATTTCCAGTGGTTTAACCTTGTTGAAATGTGCGTCTTCTTGCGGTTGCCAAACTTCTTTCCAAGAGCGATAACCCTGCTCTAAGGGCATTTCATCACGCTCTTGCCCTCGTTGTAGTGCGAGTTTTGCTGGTGTCTCAACCCAAATCTTAAAGTCGTATTCAAGGTTAAAAGCAAAACTACCACTTCGCTCTATGATAATCCCTTCTGTAATCCTGAGTTTTTTATTAGACATTGGCTCTTTATTGCCCCAGCGATATGGATGATAATTAAACTCAGACTTTCCGCCTCTTAGCTGTGATAAAACTTCTTTCTCAAAGCGCTCTTCATTAAATGAGCCGAATGCAATTGTATTATCGTCTGGTTCAAAATACTCATCACCATTCAATACGCTGAAACTATGTAAAAGTTTTTCAATGTATTCTGTCAGTGTAGTTTTACCAGCACCACCACGACCATCAATGGCAACAATATAAAACTTACCGTTTTTTGGCGGCTTCTTATATATCATTTGTTTTAGCTGCGTCTTCATTATCTAATATTAACAAAAAAGACCCGAAATGGGTCTAAATGTTTGAAAGCTCTCTGGACAAAAAACGTTTGGGTCGTATTGGTGCGGGTGACGAGACTCAAACTCGTGGCCTCTTCCTTGGCAAGGAAGCGCTCTATCAACTGAGCTACACCCGCATATTCTAGTCTATTTTAATATAAAAGTTCAGTTAATTCTAAATAAAGCTTCCTTGGCCTGGCAAGGAAGGTCACGTTCCGCGACCCCGAAACTTCATCTTTGAAAACAAGCTTTCAAGAGAAGGTTTCCTTGCAAACCACCACCGGTGGTTCTCACTCTATCAACTGAGCTACACCCGCTCGGTACAGGGGTGGATTATAGAGTAAAGTTAATCATTTTACAAGCTATTGCCTGCTTCTTTGATATTAAACCCTAAAGCTTCTCTTATACCCAAAACTACTTCAGAACCAGATATGCTATACCCACTAATTGCAGCATAGCCTTCGTCGCTTAGATAACGTTCGTTATGATTAGAGTGACCAGAGCTTGGTATGCGCTGCAGAAACACCCTAAACGGTGCAAATATTAACTCATCCACAAGAGGCTCACAGTCTTCTAAAAACCTATCATTCTCTGAGTTATTTGGGTCAAAAATTCTTAACGGATAACCACTCACAACTAATACAGTCTGTGTGCTGACCGTATTAATCAATTCATCGTTCAAGATTTTTTCTGCACTTGGTTCAATAATAGTTTCTGTCATAATTTTCCTCATAATTAAAAAATCCCCGCCTTCGCGGGGATAAGAAAGTTAGACCTCGCTCGGGCTAGGCTATGAAACTTCCTTTTTTGTTGTACTTATATAATTCATATTACCTTCCAAGCTTAACAATAATTATGTAAATTGTAAACCCCTAGTTTGCTTCGTCAGCCCGAGTTAGAAGTAGATCATGTACTTCTTTGGCAGTTTGTAAATCTACACCAGGCAAATAACCTTCAGAAGAGGCCGAAAGCGAACCGGTCGACCCGCCATTACCGTTTTCTTTATTATTACCCGCTGTTTCAATACTTATTCTTGAAAGCCCTAACGTTCTGTCAGTTAAGCTACGGTTAATATTTACGTTTTGAATTTGCTGATACGGAATGGAGACATCTTGTTTATGAACAATACCCGACGATTTATGAAACGAATGCTCGTCAACCCAATAATAAAATGTACTATAAATTACCAAGGCAGTTAAATATACAAAGAAGATATAAATTACCAAGCCTAAACTTGAAATAAGCGGATCAAAAAATATTCCTATTGCAAACAGCGGTAACAATATTGAAGTTTTGCCAATGTAAGCAACAAAAAATGCCATAATTGCGTTTTTACTAAGACGTTGCTTTTCATTATATTTTTTCCAGGCTACTTCTTTTTCTTGACGCGACTTAACATCGTGTGTACCGCTTTTTTTTGGTGATTTTTTATCTGCAACCGTATCATTAACTGCGACTTTACCCAAGTCTATTGTTGGATCTTCTGCCCTAAACTTACCCGCCTCCGTACCCTGTTGTGGCGCACCGCAGTATGAACAGTATTTTGCTATTACTGGCACTAATCCGCCACAGTTTATACAATATTTTTTAGACATTACCTAATTATAACACTTGCTATTAAATAAAAATTACCTGTGATCCGGTATTTTTATAAAAGAAGTCCCCGCAAATCTTAGTATTAGTTGAGTAAAACAAATTGATAAGCCCGCTTAGTGAGTGGGAAGATTCACTAAGCGGAAGAGGAGGATGACTGGAAGACCAAATTAAAAAACACGCTGTTTTCTGCGTGTTTTCTTGATTGATCGGACTCTCGTCCGACGTGGTGGCTCCGCACAGACTCGAACTGTGGACACAAGGCTCTTCAAGCCTCTGCTCTACCA
>JAGQMZ010000031.1 GCA_020428405.1 Candidatus Saccharimonadota bacterium
GAGAATCCGTATCGAATACTCCATCACCTAGGGAGTTTAAGTCTAGATCAGCATATTCAAGAACATCAGATAATTTCTCGGGTTCTAGGATATGATCTTTCTTCTCGCCATCACCAAAGTTGCTAGTTTCTAAACTATACTCTATAACATCGCCTGGTTTCGCAGTTGTGCCATTTGCATCATCAATATTTTGAGTAATGTTTGATGCTTTCTTTTCGATTGCTAAAACAGGCTCTTTTTCTTCGGGCTCTGGTTCAGGCTCGGGCTCTGGTTCAGGCTCAGGTTTTGTAGGTACATGCACAGTATTACATACTTTTTGGTTGCTCCATTTTTGTACTTTTTTAGTTGCCGGATTGACATCTTCAACCCAGGCATTATTACAGAGCACCTTACCATTAGGGTTGTCAGCGTTTACTCTTACTTTGACTTTTATAAATCCAGGCGTTCCAAATGCATCAGTGTTGCCGAAAGTATAGTAGGGCGGAGTATTATTGTACCACTTAAGATGTTGCCCGTTTTTTTCAAATATCCAATTTCCATAACTCGAGCTTACATATGTTAAGCCAGTTGGCAGAATATCATTGACAGAAAAGAAAGCCGCATTGCCACCTGTATTGCTGAATGCTAGAGTATACTCAATTACATCACCAGGTTTTACTGTACCTTTGGGGTTGTTCACTTTAGCCAGTTTAAGTTTTGATGGTGGCTCCGGTGGTGCTGGCGGTTGGTAGTCTCTTTCAACTACTATATTGCCACAGTCATACATTATTCTAAAGGGCGCACCATCAGGTGTTCGCATATCTAGCATCTTATAGTTAACGTTTCCCCAACTAGACAAAGGTCTAAAGTAATATCTGCCAGCTCCTGCAATGTCGAATACGAATTCACCGGGTTTATTATAGGGATTACGCCCCATTGAGTAGAGCTTATTATTCGATGCGTAGGAGTTTAGTGTAACTGTATTTGCTCCGGCTATAGTTGCGCAAGTAACGCCAAAACGCTCAACAATAGTTCTGAAGCCTTGAGTGTTTGCATTACATTTCTGTACTGCTTCTTGCTTTGATCTGAAGCCACATCTTAGCACATCGTTACTACTACACTGATTACTAGCTTCTGCTGGAGATATAACTGCGATTAGCTGTACGACCATGGTTAGTGAGATAAAAATTAATCCGACTCTTCGAACAGCAGACTCTTTTTGCAGCCTTTTAGCATAAAAACTAACTTGGGTAATTAGGCTTGGATTAAAGGGTAGGTTTGATAGAATTTTTCTAAACATTTTGATTTAAACCTTTATGAACTAATTGGTTATGCTTATTTAAACATAAAAAAGTGTGTTCACACAATACTTTTTATTGTCTTGGTGTTAGATGTCCGCTATAATTAAGTCAGGCAGAAAACTTGAGAGATAACATTGCCGTAATGATATGAGGGTTTATTAAGTAGTGAGCAAACAAAAACAATACGACGCCCAGAACATTCAGGTTCTGGAAGGTTTAGAACCGGTTCGTAAGCGACCGGGTATGTATATTGGCGGCACAGGTAGCGAGGGTCTGCACCACCTTATAAAAGAAATTGCGGACAACTGTGTTGACGAGGCAATTGCAGGTTATGCCACAGAACTAAGGATTACTTTATTAGATGACGGGGGGATAAGAGTTAGCGACAATGGTCGCGGTATTCCAGTAGACAAAATGGAGAAGACTGGCAAAAGTGCACTTGAAACAGTGCTTACTGTTTTGCACGCTGGCGGTAAATTTGGTGGTGGTGGCTACAAAGTTTCAAGTGGTCTTCATGGTGTTGGTAGCAGTGTAGTAAACGCGCTGTCTACTAAACTTACTGCAGAGATCCAAAAAGACGGTTACATTTATACTCAAGAATATGAGCAAGGAAAACCATTAACAGAAATTAAGAAGGGTAGTAAGACTACAGGTACTGGAACAACTATAACGTTCTATCCGGACCCAACTATCTTTAAAGAGACTATAGATATTGATTATGAATGGGTAGTCGATTACTTGCGACACCAATCCTACCTAACCAAAGGTCTACGTACTTACGTCCATGATCAAAGAACAGATGAAAAATACGCGTTTTACTTTGAAGGTGGTATTCAATCTTACGTAAAACACCTTAATTTTGGCAAAGATACCGTAGATGAGGACGTTTTTTATATAGAAAAGGACGTAGAAGATTGCCAGGTAGAAATTGCCCTGCAGTATACCGATGCCTATACAGAGTCAATTAAGCCATTTGCTAACAACGTTCTTACCCCTGATGGTGGAACACACCTAACGGGTTTTAGGTCCGCACTTACAAGAGTTATTAATGATTACGCACGTAAAAATGGTCTTCTAAAAGAGAAGGAAGAAAACTTAACAGGTGAAGATTGCCGTGAAGGTCTAACTGCTATCGTGCTTGTTAAGTTGCCAGATCCTCAGTTTGAAGGCCAGACAAAGAACAAATTAGGCAACCCAGAGATACGTGGCTACGTAGAACAGGTGATGACAGAGTATCTTTCTTACTACCTAGAAGAGCATCCAGCGATTGCAAAAAAGGTTGTAAATAAAGCAATACTATCTGCCAGAGCCAGAGCTGCCGCCAGGGCTGCAAGAGACAATGTTATCCGTAAGGGTGCGCTAGACAGCACATCTTTGCCGGGTAAGTTGGCAGATTGTTCAAGCAAAGACCCAAGCAACTCAGAACTATATATAGTAGAGGGTGACTCAGCAGGTGGTTCTGCAAAAAGTGGCCGTGATAGTAAAACTCAAGCTATCTTGCCGCTTAGAGGTAAGGTACTAAACGTAGAGCGAGCTCGCTTAGATAAGCTGTTCGCTAACAATGAAATCAAGAGCTTAATAACTGCGATAGGTATTGGTATTGGCGAACAGATAGACATTGAGAGATTGCGCTACAACAGAATCATTATCATGACAGATGCCGACGTTGACGGTAGTCACATTTCAACCCTGTTAATGACCTTCTTCTTTAGATATATGAAGCCAATTCTAGATGGCGGTCATCTGTATTTGGCAAAGCCACCACTGTTCTTGATTAAGGCCGGTAAGAAGAAAGAATATGCCTACTCTGACGAAGAGAGAGACAAAATTCTAGAAGATCTAGTAAAAGACAAGGTTGCCAAGGGCACTAAGGTTGATAAAGAAGCTGACATATCAAAACAGGCTGGGGCAGAAGTAAGCCGTTATAAGGGTCTTGGTGAGATGGATGCTGACCAGCTATGGGATACAACCATGAACCCAGAAAACAGAGTATTGATTAAAGTTAGTATTGAAGATGCAGAAAAAGCCGACGCTATCTTTACTAAACTAATGGGTACAGAGGTAGAACTACGTAAGAACTTTATTCAAGCAAGAGCAAAATTTGCAAACACCGAGGAGCTAGATATTTAGATATGGATGAAGAAAATAATATGCCACTAGAAGGTGAAATAATTGATCAGTCTCACTCTAAGCTCGTAGAACAGAGAAGTGTTGAGAAAGTGATGGAGGATAGTTACCTCACGTATTCAATGAGCGTGATTATTGCTCGCGCACTGCCAGATGTAAGAGACGGCCTAAAGCCAGTTCATAGGCGAATCCTATACGTAATGGATAAAATGGGCGTTCGGGCTAGCTCTAAGACTAAGAAGAGTGCACAAATTGTCGGTGAAGTTATGGGTAAGTACCACCCTCACGGCGACAGTGCAATTTATGACTCTATGGTTAGAATGGCGCAACCTTGGTCAATGAGGTACGAACTTGTTCGTGGTCAAGGTAACTTTGGTTCTATGGATGGTGATCCACCGGCTGCTTACAGGTATACAGAGGCTAAAATGGCCAAAGCTGCCGAAGAATTGATGGAAGATATCGATAAAGAAACAGTAGACTTCCGTGATAACTATGATGGCACACTTCGTGAGCCAAGCGTTCTACCTGCAAAACTACCAAACCTACTACTTAACGGTCAGATGGGTATAGCAGTTGGTATGGCTACTAATATTCCACCGCACAACTTAGGTGAGCTTATAGATGCCACAGTGCACCTTATAGATAACCCAGAGGCTTCAACTGATGATTTACTAGAGTACGTTAAAGGTCCAGACTTTCCGACAGGTGGTATCGTTTATGGTAAAGAATCTTTGAGAGCTGCTTATGCTTCTGGCCGCGGAGGTGTGGCTGTACGAGCTGTTGCTGACATAGTTGAGAATAAGAAGGGTAGACACTCAATAATCGTCTCAGAAATACCATATGCGCTTAACAAAGCAAACCTGATAGAAAAGATTGCTGATCTCGTAAAAGATAAGAAGATAAACGGTATCTCAGACCTAAGAGACGAAAGTGCGCGTGGTGACGTAAAGATTGTTATTGATCTTAAGAAAGATGCTTATCCAAAGAAGATTCTTAATCAGTTATTTAAGTTAACACCTCTACAAACCAGCTTCCATTTTAATATGTTGGCTCTTATAGACGGTATTCAGCCAAGAGTGCTTGGTTTAGTAGATATCCTGGCCGAGTACATCAAACACCGTAAGAATGTTATTACTCGCCGTACACAGTATGAGCTACGCAAAGCCAAAGAACGCGCTCATGTGTTAGAAGGTCTAAAGATAGCCCTGGATAACATCGACGAAGTTATAAGCACTATTCGCTCTAGTCAAACAACAGATGAAGCACAAGAAAACTTAATGAAGAAGTTCAAGCTTAGTGAGATTCAGGCCAAAGCAATTCTTGCAATGCAACTTCGTACACTTGCCGGTCTTGAGCGTAAGAAGATAGAAGATGAATTAGCCGAACTCCTTAAACTCATTAGCGAGCTAGAGGCCATTTTGGCAGATGAGAAGAAGATTCTAAAGATTGTTAAGGATGAACTTAAAGAAATTAAGAAGCGTTTTGATGACGAAAGGCGCACAAAAATTGTTCCACAAGAACTAGGCAAAATGAGTGATGAAGACCTTGTTCCGGACGAGCAAGTAGTTGTAACACTTACAGCGGCAAACTATGTTAAGCGATCTCCAATAGCTGATTACAAGAGACAGGGCCGAGGCGGCAAGGGTCGTCGGGGCATGGCAACGCGTGACGAAGACATAATAGAACATGTTGTTTATGCTTCAACACATGACTACCTACTTTTCTTTACAAACAAGGGTAGAGCGCTAAGAATTAAGACTTATGAAATACCTGTTGCAAGCTTAAATGCTAAGGGCGTAGCGATTGTAAACCTACTACAGTTGCAGCCTGAAGAAAAAGTTAGTTCAGTGATTAATATTTCGAAGAAAGAAAGTAGTCAAAACCTGTTTATGTGCACCAAACGCGGTGTGGTTAAGAAGACTGCTTTTGAGCAATATCAGAATGTTCGCCAGTCCGGCATTATTGCTATCAATCTAGATAATGGTGATGAGCTTAAATGGGTGCGCATGACAAACGGTGATAACGAGGTGATAATCTCTACCTCACAAGGTCAGGCAATTAGGTTCCATGAACGGGATGTTAGGGCAATGGGCCGAACAGCTCGTGGCGTGCGTGGCATTAGGTTGCGTAAGGGTGACGAAGTAGTGGGCATGGACGTAGTAGAAGAAGACAGCAACATTTTTGTGATTAGCCAGTTGGGTTACGGAAAACGCACTAAGGTAGATCAGTTTACTGCACACGCACGTGGGGGTGTGGGCATTCGTTCAGCTGTAGTAAACAGCAAGACTGGTGATTTAATGGGTGTTAAAGCGCTTACGAATGGTGAGTCAGAGGTCTTGATAATCTCTACACAAGGTCAAATCATAAGACTTGGCCTAAAGGACATCCCAGAACTTAGTCGTGCCACACAGGGCGTTAGAATTATGCGTCTAAATGATGGCGATACAGTAGCTTCAATTGCACTAGTAGATACTACAATCCAGCCAAAAGAAGAGGACGACGAATTACCTCAAGAAGATAAGAAATAAAGCGCTTGTGGTAAATATCACATTCTTTTTTGCCAAATACTCTTGACAGCGTTTGAAATAACAGATAAGATGATATGAGCTTTTTGAGAATCTCTTGTTTAGGTGTCTTAAAAAACTGAACTTTAAAAGTTTGGTAGTGCAACGAGTCCGCTCAACCGGCGGATTCATTAATCAACGTCAGTTCATAACTGAATGTTTTACTTTTAAAACAGTACAGGTTAAACACCCATATTTTTTATAAGATATGGATCTTTTTTGGAGAGTTTGATCCTGGCTCAGGATGAACGCTGGCGGCGTGCCTAATACATGCAAGTCGAGCGGTAACACTTCGGGTGACGAGCGGCGGACGGCTGAGTAACGCGTAGGAACATGCCCTAAAGTGAGGGATAAGCACCGGAAACGGTGTCTAATACCGCATATGGTCTTCGGATTAAAGTCTTCGGACGCT
>JAGQMZ010000032.1 GCA_020428405.1 Candidatus Saccharimonadota bacterium
GATATTACTATGGATGAATTTAATAATCATCTTGCTACTGCGCTAGGCACAGACAACGTGGACTGGACAGAATATTACCTTCAAGAGGTGGATCCTATTGAAGAAATGCAAGAGTTCTTAAAGTGGGTTGAAGAGCATTACTATGTAGGGTTACTTACCAACATTATGCCAGGTTCATTAGATGCCATGATGGAGCGCGGTTTGCTGCCAGAAGTGCATTACTCTGCATTGATTGACTCGTCAGAGGTAGGCTCGATTAAGCCAGAGGAAGAAATTTATCATATTGCCGTAGAAAAGACTAATTGTCGCCCAGATGAAATATTACTGGTTGATGACTCGCGCTCAAACGTTATGGCGGCAGAAAAACTGGGGTGGAAAGTGCTTTGGTTTGATGATTTTCATCCGTCAGAAAGCATTGCACGCATAAAGCGAGTTTTAGAATTTGAAGAGGAAGATAAGGAGCAAGCATGAAAAACACCAAAGGATTTGCAGTAGTAGAAGCACTGCTAATCTTTGCAATAATTGGCGTACTAATAGGAATAGGTTGGTACGTATACTCTCAACAAAACAAAAACAAGAATTCTGACGGTGAAGCCGACAGTTATTCCCAACAACTACTTAAGTCAAATAGGGAAGAAAATACCTCTAATGGCTATACCCAGCATACCATTGAAGAGCTTAGCTTAACTTTTGAGTACCCTACTAATTGGGGCGTTGTCAAAAAAGAAGAGTTGCAAGACAGCATACAAGAACCGTCCTCAAAAACTATGCAGTATTCTTTCAGTAGCTCTGATTTAGTTATTGCTGGTCACCAAAATGATTTTGTGGCAGGCCAAAGAGGAGGAAGTTTTTTTGACTATGGGGGATTTGAATCTAACGGAATCGATATAAGTTTACGGAAGTATGACGGAAGAATTTTAGAAGGAACTGGTAGTGAGTATAGGCTAAATACTAGTGAAAACTGTGCATATATAAATGACCAAGGTAATCTTGTTTCGGGTCCAACATACCATGCTACATGTAATCTTAACAAGCCAAATATCTACGGAATAAACTTTATTATTGATGCAAATAATGGTCAAATAACATTTCAACAGTTTTTGGATCTTATAAACAGCATAAAAATTGAATGAGAGAACTCAATACTTAACACGTTAAGTATTTATAGAAAATAAACTTTGTATTAAGGATAAAAGCAGCAACAATACTAAGGTATACAGGTCAATAACTTAAGAGAAGCGTTTTAGTTCGGTCTCTAGAAGGTCTAGATTTGACTCTGTCTTTGAGCGGGCGTGCATGGTCTCTTCTACGATGTGTTTTGGTGCGTTTTCTGTATAAGATCTGTTAGCTAAGCGTTTGTTAAAGTTATCAATAGCTGCCTTTTTGGCCTTTATCTTCTCTGTTATTTCTTTTTGGTATTCTTTTAATTTAGAATCTTCAACATCTAGCCATGCTTGTGCGCTAAGAAGCCTAACGCCTTTTGTGCTGCTAGATTGAACTATTTCCCCCGCCCCTGTTAGTTGTTTTATAAGAGCGTCGTTCTCTGAAATTAGAGAAGAAACTGTGTGGTTTAAGGTTGGTTTAGACAGTTTTAGGTTTTTAGAAAGCTGTCGTAACTCCGTTATAAGGGCTTTAATTTGCTCAAACTCTTTGGCTTTTTGATTATCATAATCTGTTACTATTGGCCAAGGGGCAGTAATTAGCAAATTTTCTTTATTATCACCAAGGTTTTGCCAAATCGCCTCTGTCACAAATGGTGCAAAAGGGTGTGCGAGCTTTAATATTACTTCTAAAACATACCCAAGCATACCATCGTTTTCAGATGATTTTGAGGCCTCAATATACCAGTCGGCTACATCATCCCAAACAGCATGGTAGATAACTTCATAAGCTTCAGCCAGCTGGTAGTTTTCTAGTAACTCCCCTACCCGTTCTGAGGCGCTTTTTAATCTAGCTAAAACCCAATGATCGGAGATTGTTTTCGGTACTACTGAACCACGTTTTGGTGTATCCCCTACCTTGTTTTCGATAAATCGAGCGATGTTCCATAATTTGTTACAAAAGTTACGTGCACCGATTAATTTTGATTCATCGTAAGGGCGGTTATTGCCAGCTGACTCATCGGCAATTATGCCCATTCTAAAGGCATCTGAGCCGTATTGATCGATCTTTTCCATAGGATTGACCACATTACCCTTACTTTTGCTCATTTTGGCTCCGTGCTCGTCCTGAATTAAGCCGTGCAGGTAAACTTGTTTAAACGGTACTTCACCAGTGACATAAAGCCCAAACATTATCATTCGTGAAACCCAGGGGTAAAGAATGTCCGCCCCTGTTTCCATGAGACTTAGAGGATAGTGTTCGTTAAAATCCTTACCATCAGGGTAATCTAGGGTTGCATAGGGCCAGCTTGAGCTACTAAACCAAGTATCAAATACATCTGGGTCGCGTCGATATGTCTTGCCGTTAACTTCTATAGTTTCTTGCTTTACGCGGGTATCAAAAATCCAATCTTGCTCATCATCTATATTTTGAAAAGCTGGTATTGGAATGCCCCACGCTATCTGTCTGCTTATATTCCAATCACGAAGATTCTTGAGGTATTCGATCAGTTGAGTTCGCTTATTATCAGGATAGAACTTAATTTTTTCTGCCTCGAGCGCTTTAAGAGCCTCTTTGGCGAGTGGCTTCATGTTGATAAACCACTGTTCACGAAGTAAAGGCTCAATTACTGTGCCACATTTATAGCAGTGGCCAACACTGTGTTCGTAATCCTCAGTTTTAGCAAGTAGTTTTTCTGCCTCCAGCGCCTTTACCACCTGTTTTCGGGCCTGTTTTACTTCTAACCCGGCAAAATCCCCTGCCTCGTGTGTCATTTTACCTTCATGGCTGATTACGGTAATCATTGGCAGGTCGTGCCTCTCAGCCACTTCATAATCGTTTTGATCGTGTGCTGGGGTGATTTTAACGGCGCCTGTTCCAAATTCAGTTTGAACCATTTCGTCAGCAATTATCGGAATTTCGCGGTTTGTAAGAGGTAATTTAATAGTTTTACCAACAAATTTTGCCAGTTTTTTGTCATCGGGGTGTACAGCTACAGCTACGTCACCAAGCATGGTTTCTGGCCGTGTGGTTGCAACTGTGACTTTGCCTGAGCCGTCTGTTAACGGGTAGTCAATATGCCATAAATAGCCTTTCACGTTCCTGTATTCAACCTCTATATCAGCAAAACCAGTACCGTGATGTGTGCAAAAGTTTACTAGCCTTTCACCTCTGTAAATCAGACCTTCGTTCCACATTTTTTGAAAGGTTTCATATGCCCTATCAACAATTTTTTTATCAAGAGTGTACACGTAGCGCGACCAATCAACACTTGCACCTAGTTTTCTGAACTGAGTTTGATAATTATCTTTGTTTTCTGCAACAAAGTCCCAGATTTGGCTATACAGTTCTTCTCGAGAGAAGTCAAAGCGGGATTTTTCGTTTGAGGCCAGCACTTTTTCGTATACAACCTGAGTCTCAAAACCAGCGTGGTCAGCTCCTGGTAATAGTAAAGCAGCTTTGCCTTGCATGCGTTGATACCGGGTAGCAACATCCTCTATTGCAATTGTTAGGCCGTGACCTAGGTGTAAATTTCCGTTAGCATTAGGTGGTGGAACTGTAATTGTAAAGCTCCCCTGCCCCCCTCTGTTTTTCGGCGTGAAAGCTCCCGTCTCTTCCCAGAGTTTATAAATATCTAGCTCGTGGTCGGATGGATTATAGGTTTTTCCCAGCTTCATAGTCTAATTAATACAATAACACTTATAAAATAAAAAATCACCTCTGATATGAGATGTTTTTCACGTGAAAATATTAATACAACCATGTCAATATGTTGTCATGATGCAATTTCCCACCACTGTAACTAGCTTTACAGTTTTTGTTTTGCTCTTTTAGCATAACAAGAATACAAACAATGTCAACATTGACAAAAACAACCATAAGTACTATAATACAAATGTGAATAATAAAAAGGTACGTTTAGAAACAGTAGTAGAGGCACCATTTAAAGAACTTTACAGCTCAAGTGGAGTTGTCGACGATAGTGGGCAAGAGCTAACCAATATAGAATTAGCCACGTCTATCGCGCAAAATGCGGGTGCATACGGCGTTTTTATAAGCATGAACGGGCAACTTAGCCCAGAAGCTAACAGGCACAATACTGAGGTAACTCGTAGTGGGGTAGGGGACTACATTGTTGCCTTAGTTGCAAAATATAACTCTAACCAGCAGGGTTAATAATATTGACAAAACGCTTAAGTTTTGCTATAATGTAATCGGTTAAATTGAATATAAAAATAAAAAATGACTGAAATAACAACGCCGTTTAATGAACACCAGCATATTTTGAATAGAACTGCTGATGTGGAGCTTCTAGCTGACTCTGATAGTAATGTTGGTAGCATAATGATTGATTATGTATATGATGGTCAGATCATACCCATGTCAGACAGTATTGGGCTAGAAGCAGATTTTATCAATATTGATGCTCTTGCCTGGGCAACCCCTGAAAATTATCAAAAGTTCAAAAACAAGACCTTATTATCACCGGAAATGGATAGATTTCGAGACAAAATATCAGAACTCACTGATGAGCAAAAAGATTTGGAGCTGAAAGTTTATTTTATCGCTGGGTTAGCACTTGAATATTTTGGTAAGAGGACTGGAAGGGGCATATTTACCCAAGAAGAAGTAGCTCAACATAAAACAAATCGTGACACTACATATTATGATTATGCGATAGATGACACGAGAAAGGATACAATGCAAATTAAGCCACTATCCGAGGCAGGCAAAAGTGCACTTTGTACGGAGTATTCTGTTTTTATGAAGGAGGCACTGCATCGTCTGGATAGTGATTTTGCGTATATTGCGGTTGAAAAGAAACCAACACACGAGAAAGAATCATTTTACCATTCATTTTTAGTATCCCAAGACGGAAAAATTATAGTTGACCCTATAGATGCAGTTCAGTTTCATACCAGGGGGTTGCCTTTTGGTGTTTTTTCATCCAGAGAATCTTTACTAGAAACTACTGAACCTGTAATTGCAACACAAAATTGGGGAACTCGACAGACTACTTACTCGCTCTCGCACATACAAGATCTGTCTGCTGCAGCTCAGTTACATATTTAGGTTCGGTTTGATATCGAGAGGGTAGGAGCAGGTTTTACTAATTATTTGCTTGTTAGTAGCTCAGGCTTATTAAAAACTAACGGGGTTATTAACGATAATGTTCCAAAGCTCGCTGATGTGTATGGTCTTAGCCTCAGTCTCAAGATTACCAATATTGTACGAGTAGTTACTATATGAATTTGTGCCTTCTGACATGATTTGACTAAGGTTGATTATGAATAAAAGTAACGATAATACAATTGCAACTATACCTATAGCTAAAGCTGCAGTTGCTAGGCCCCGCTTATTTGATTTGCGTGATAGAGAGCCAAGCACAACAGCAGTGATTCCCAAAATTAATCCTAAGATAGGAATAAGTGATCCGATAACACCAAGTATTGACAACACAAAACCGACTATTGCCTTAGTTTCTCCGCCATGGGCTGCGGGTATTGCTTGGGCAGGCGCACCTGCACCTGCAATTTGTGTTGGCATAGGTGTTGCGGGCATATTTGCTATCTGTTGATAAGAAGCTTGCATACTTTGTGAAGTTTGTTGTGTTGACGCCTGGGGTGCAGGAGCGACTGGGTTAGGTGTTGGCTGTACGGGAGTTGGCGCTGCTACTGTTGCACTAGCTGGTTGGTTTGTTGCGGGTTGTGCGATAGACGCACCACAACCGCCACAAAATTTATCTGTTGGATTTATTTCGTTTCCGCATGCTGTACAATTCATTTTTATATTCCTAATTCTATAAGCTTAAGCTTATTATGCTCGTTTACCACAATTATTGCAATAAAGATTGTTTTTTTCATTAGCAGCACCACAGTTACGGCAGAAATTATTAGCCCCAGAAGCACTGAGGTTATTTGATTTATCTAGTT
>JAGQMZ010000033.1 GCA_020428405.1 Candidatus Saccharimonadota bacterium
AATTCTTCTGGCCGTGTATAATGCGGGTGTTCTTTGGTTTTGCCGTCACTAAAACTTTCTTTTTCTGCAGATGTTTCGCCACCCAGCACATTTGGTAGCAACCTCACGACACTGTCAGTTAAAATCATGGCCGGAATCTCACCGCCTGTTAATACGTAATCACCAATTGAAATTTGGCTATCTACTAATTTAGTTATGCGTTCATCGTAACCCTCGTAACGGGCGCAAATTATAATCATTCCTTTGGTTTCTTTGGCAATCTTTTGTGCGATTGATTGTTTATATGTTTTACCCCGTGGTGTCATCAAATAAACACTAGCATCGGGGTCATTTTTTTTGGCTGTTTCAACAGCAGCAAATATTGGTTCTGGTTTTAAAAGCATGCCGTCACCACCACCGTAAACTGTGTCATCTACTTGCTTGCGTGGGCCAATCCCAAAATCACGTAAATTTATTAAATTAAACTCTACGGCATCAATATCCCGAGCTTTCCTGAGCATGCTAGTACCTATCACACCCTCGAACATCTCAGGGAACAAGCTTATAATCTGAATTTTCATAAACTATTTATATATCTAGATCGTCTAAATCTGCAAGCTCTTTACGCGTTTGTGCTGCGCGAGAATTGTCATCTTCTTCTTCAGTTTCTGTAGTTTCTTCAACTTCTTCTACAGAAGTGCTCTCAGGTTCTGTGTCATTTGAAACAGAATCATCTTCACTTTTTGGGGCTGGTTTTGAATATCCGCCTGAAGGCGCATCATTATCTACAATCTTTAGGTTGTAACGAGCATCATTCTTAGTACCTAGAGCTCTTAGCAAAGTTCTAATCGCCTGTGCACCCGAACCCCGCTTACCAATAACGCGGCCTAAATCTTCTGG
Organism: Candidatus Saccharimonadota bacterium; assembly: GCA_020428405.1. Lineage (GTDB taxonomy): Bacteria > Patescibacteriota > Saccharimonadia > Saccharimonadales > JAGQNJ01 > JAGQMZ01. Next base: position 880 of record JAGQMZ010000033.1, read on the forward strand.
CGCAACCGTAAGTTCTAGTAAAACTCCACGCTCATCTACTGTTCTATTTATTTCTACGGCATCTGGGTTACCGACAACTGATTTAACAATATATTCAACAAATTGCTGATCAATACTACTCATCTGACTCTCCTCATTTAGTCTGTACGGGTATATTATAGCAGACTATTCTTTAGCTGGCTCTTCTTTAGGTTCTTCTGTTTTTTCATCTTTTTTTTCTGCCGGAGCTTCTTCGGCTGGTTTTTCCTCCGCAGGAGCTTGATCTACGACTTGTTCTGCTGGTGTTTCCTCTGTAACTTCTTCTTTTGGTTGATTTTTACGAAGTTTCTCTGGATTTCTAGTTGTGCGCTTGTGCTTAGTTGGTTTTTCTACCCAAGATGGCAATTTTACGCCTTCTTTTTTAACAAGCATCGCTGCTCGCTCAGATGGCTGAGCGCCGTTCTTTAGATAAAATTCAGCCTTTTCCTTGTTTACAACAAGTTCTTTGGTGTGTGGATTATAATGTCCAAGATACGCAACAACCTTACCGCTAGTTGGTGTGCGGCTAGAATCTTGAACGATTAGTCTATAATTTGCTAGACCTTTGCGGCCAGTTCTTTGTAAGCGAATAGCTAACATATTTCTGTAGTAACATCTCTCTTTCTTGGATTATTTAGATAAAAAGTTATACCGGTATATTTTACAGATTACGGCCCCTGTTGTCAATACATACCCTCTTTTGTGCCGACAAAAGAGGTAAAAACTCTCAAAGCCCCATTATGCGTATGGATTATCAAACAATTGTATTAAGTTGAGTTGTTCTGAGTGAATACCTTGGTTTTTGGCCACTTTAATTATTCTATTTACTTCAGTTTCATTTTTTCTTGCAAAAAGAATGGCTCCAGGTAAAACAACATACAGTGTTCCGTTCCCAACAAGATGAAAATACCAACCAGGTGATTTTATGGCTTTAGCAACCAATTCAAGAACATTCCAAAGATTACTTTCATCCACCACTATGTTAAAAAACGTCACATCTCCTCTGAATAGCTCACCTTCAAGACTAGTTATTCTTTGACCTTCAATCTTAACCTCGCTCAAGATAGAGTCTGAATCTTCTACAGACTCATCAATTAGTATTCCTTTATATTTCTTTTTCATGGCTAATAGTTAAATATCTTTGTTGGGGAGTTTGAATTAATGTGGGCCTGGGTGTCTTCCTCTAATAAAAACTTTGGCAAGATTTTCTTTTTGTCATTTTTTCCAATAAAATCAAATTCTTCAATCTCTATATCATGATGGGATGCCTCTTGTGCATCTACCACAAGAAAATCAGACGTATTTGTGACATGAAAAAAGAATTCAAGCTGCTCGCGACCATTCTCTTGATCTGTATACTGCTGTATATATAGGAGGTTTCCGACTTTTGGTTTTATTCCTACTTCTTCAATGATTTCCCTTTCAAGAGCTTGAATAAGTTCTTCACCCTCGTCTACTCCTCCACCCGGCGCACACCAATAAGTCCGCTCTGCCATTCCAGCATATGCCTTGTGGCGAACACAAAATAGCTTATCGTCGTGCACAACAACCGCTCTTACTGCAATTCTCCTACTCATGCGTACATTTTATACTATGTTTTTCTATGAATAAAACTTTATGGCGTTTTGGGCGGCTTCTTGCTGAGCGGCTTGTTTGCTGGGGCCACTGCCTTTCCCTCGCAAATTTTCGCCAACAAATACACCCACCACAAAGGTTTTATCGTGGTCAGGACCGTCTTCTTCTAGCACTTTATAAATGGGCGTAAAGCCTTCTTTACTCTGGGCACGCTCTTGCAAGTTTGATTTTGGATCTTGCCAAGAGCCGGTCTCCAAAATTTTATCAAAGGTAACTAACAGGGTTTTTGTAATAAATTCCTCAGCCGCCTCAAAACCTTTATCTAGATAAATTGCGCCAATTACTGCTTCGTAGCAGTTAGCTAAAATCTGAGCACGCGCTCGCTCAGATCCGCGTTTTTCACCCCTGCTCAGCCTTAATAATGGTTCAAAATCATGGTTCTTAGCGGCATCACTAATGCTTTCTGTCCGCACCAAGGCACTGCGCCAGTTGGTTAAGATGCCCTCCGGCTCGGAGTAATTGGCATACAAAAACCTAGTTACAACTAGTTCAAGTACTGCGTCACCCAAAAATTCTAGGCGCTCGTTGTGCTCCTTAGCTGTTTTGCGATGCTCATTTACGTATGAACGATGTGTAAACGCCGTCAAAAGCAGCTCTGTATCTTCAAAATCTATACCTAGTACTTTTTTTGCAAAGTCTTGATATTTTGTCTTATCTACCACTGTTTAAGCAGCCTTCCTAATCTTGTTAAGACCAAGTAAAATAATTTTACCAATGTCTTCGTATTCAATTTTATCTAATGCTTCGTTTGAAGGAAACCATTTGATGCCGTTCATCCAGTCCTCTGGTTTTAGCTTGTTGGTGTCACCCTGGGCTTCTACCAAAAAAATGTCTGTAGTCATTAATACCAAGCTTTGTTGGCGTCGATAACGAAAGTTAATTTTACCAAGCCAGTTTAGTACCTTCATCTTTTCTAAGCCAGTTTCTTCTCTAATTTCGCGCTCCGCAGTATCCTTAGCTGCCTCGCCTTCTTCAATGTGGCCTTTTGGAATAGTCCAGCGGTCTTTAGCATCTTGAATAAGCAATATCTCTACTTTGTTACCCTTTTTGCGGTAAACTATTCCTCCAGCGGTAGGCTCACGCAGCACCTCTTTAATTACAGGTTTGCGACGTGTGTTTACAAATTTTTTAAAACCTTGAATTGGTTTTGGTCGTTGCATAGGTTATCTCACTTTCTAGTCGGTTCTTTTGGGAGAACACCCTCCTCTTTCTGTTTATACAGCGTTCCAAGCACACCGTTAATAAACTTAGAAGAGTTTTCGCCGCCGAACGATTTGGCAAGTTCTACTGCCTCATTTATAGAGACCTTGGCTGGAACTTCGTCACTTAAGTAAAGCAATTCATATGCTCCAAGCCTAAGCACAATTCTGTCCATGCGGGCTATTTGAGTTAGGGGCCAGTCAGGGGCAATCGGTTGCAGGACATCATCAACATAGGCTTGGTGTTTTTGCACACCGTCTACTACATTCTTTACAAAAGACACGTCATCAACAGTTTTGTTGTATCTGTCAATATTACGCTTAAGTATCTCTTTTATACTTAGCGACTTGTCTCCGCAATCATGTCTAAACTCGTACTCATACAGAGTTTGAAGTGCTATGATGCGTCCTAAGTGACGGTTTGATGCCATATTGTTAACTATTCCTTTTCGTGACTAGCGACTACTTTAATTATAGCGCTTATTGGCAAGTCTTTTAAGCAGACTTTGCAGTTTTTTTGCCAGACTCCTTACGAGTAGTATAGGCTTTTACGGGCGACTTAGCATTAACAGACCTAGCTAGCTTAACTACAAGGTGGCTTCGTCTGTTACCGGTACGCCGGGGCGTTGTTCGTTTTTTGGGTTTTCCCATTGAATGAACCTTCTCCTTACTGTTTGTGTATCCGGCCTATACTAGCAAAAAACTTCAGGCTTTTCAAGGTTTCAAAGTATAAAAATACAGTTATTTATTGTATGATTTACTTTATGGCAGCAGAGATTTTTATAGCAAGACACGGCCAAAATCAGGACAATGCTAATCATATTTTAAATGGCCGTCGTGACCTACCATTAACAGAAACTGGCCGAAAACAGGCAAAAGACTTAGCTATGGGCATCAAGGAAGTGGGCCTAGAATTTGAAGCTATTTACTCTTCACCGCTACAACGAGCTCATGAAACGGCAAAAATAATTTGCAGAACCCTTGGCATCAGAATAGATCCAATAGTATTACCGAGTCTTATTGAGAGAGATTTTGGTGTTATGACAGGTGTCGATCAGTCAAAAGTTGAAGAAATGTGTGCACCAAACATTATAAAAACAGATACTGTAACTTACTTTTTGAATCCCGAAGGGGCAGAAACATTCCCAGAACTTGTTAAACGTGGTCATAACGCACTAGAAGAAGTACGATCAAGACACGATACTGAAAACGTACTACTTGTATGTCATGGTGATATAGGAAAAATGATTTACGCATCAGCTACTAACAAACCATGGGATGATGTGCTTAGAGACTTTCATTTTGGTAACGGTGACCTTATTGAAGTTAGCCCTAACGATGATGCTCACAAAATTAAACTTCCTCAACATAACCTGTAAATGACTATTCTTAGTATCTGGTTGGTGCAGAGTTAGTACAGGCTGGGCGCAATGAAATTTACATCTGTTATATTGACCGAAAGCGGAGTTAAAGCGGATTTAAATCCGCTTTTGGAGAACTTACACTACAAAGTTTATTAACTTGTTTGGGACATATATTACTTTTTTAATGCCCGGCTTTGTATGTTCGGTAACTTTATTATCTTTTTTTGCTAGCTCTTCAACTTCATCTTGACTACTACCTGTTGGCGCAGAGATATTTGCTCGTACTTTACCGTTAATCTGTACCACAATTGTTACTGTATCCTGCACCAAATATGCCTCATCAAACGTTGGCCAAGAATCTT
>JAGQMZ010000034.1 GCA_020428405.1 Candidatus Saccharimonadota bacterium
TATCTGGACATGTACATGATTCTGGCCTGCAAATAATAATCCTTGACCTACTGGGAACTGCCCTAGCCTCTTCTTTTCTTCCGAAGTAAGTTTAAATACAGCAGAAAGAACATCAACCGCACTAGTGGACTGCTTTAAAAGCAGCTGCATTGATGAGTTGCTTACAATTGCTCTACCCATTTGCGAGCTCATCATATCCTCGACATCTTGGCTGATTGTTGTTAAGCCGAGGTAATATTTTCTGGCACGCTTTGCTACGCTGAACATAAAGTTGGCAGAATCCTGATGTTTTAATAGTTGCCAGGCTTCATCAACAATCAGATTTCTTCGTCTTTTATCAGATTTAGTTCTGTTCCAGATATGATTTAGTACAATATACATTCCAACCGGACGAAGTTCATCTTCCAGGTCACGAATATTAAATACAATCATATGATTATTGATATTGACATTACTTTGTTGTGAGAATATACCCGCAAATGTTCCGGTAGTGTACTTTCTTAAGCGCTGTGCCATCCCCGGTCCAGTGCCCTGCATGTGAAGTAGTGTTTCGTAAAGGTCACCGATAGTTGGTGGAGGTGTTTGATGAGTTAGCGGGTCTCCGGTTATACCGGCTTTAGCATAAGTATCAATCAAGGCTTGGTCTAAGTCAGCTTCCTCTATTGGGCTTAATGCCCCGCCCATCATCAAGCGCATTAATCCATGAAGGGTTATTAGGTTTGAGCGAAGTGCGTTGTCGCCATCTTCTTTATCTACAACTTGCGGGAGATCGAACGGGTTTATTCTGGTAGATGAGTTTAAGCTCATTCTTATGTAGGTACCACCCACAGCATCACACAGCCTTTCATACTCATTTTCAGGGTCGATAATTACGATTTCAGTGCCAAACATCATGCTTCTTAAAGCCTCAAGTTTTACGGCAAAAGATTTACCAGCACCAGATTTAGCAAATACCACAGAGTTGCCATTTTCTAATGAGAATCTATCAAAAATTACCAAGCCGGAGTTGTGCATATTTATGCCGTATAAAATACCGTTGTCTTGAGTAAGGTCGGCACTGGTAAACGGAAAGCTAGTACTTAGCGCGCCAGTGCTCATATTTCGCCTAATCTGCATTTGGTCAGTAAATTGCGGGATAGTGCTACTTAGGCCTTGTTCTTGCTGGGAAGTAGCAGGCTTGGAGTAAACCAGTTGCTGGCCAAGCAAAGATTCCACTTTATGAGAAACAAACTCCAACTCATCCATACTGCTTGCATAAATGGTAAAGTAAAAGCCAAAGCGGAAGAATCGTTCCTCACCAACCTGTAGCTTGTCTCGCATTTCCTCGGCGTCGGTAATGGCTGCTTGTTTGCCTGGGTCGCGCACCCTGCCCTTTTCGGCATCAATTTGTAAGCCTGCCTCAAGTTGGCTCACCTTTTTTCTTAGATTTTCTAGCACAACCTGGCTTTCTACCGGATAAACCATCATAGAAAGATCCATAATTTCATCGATATTAATCATACTACTTAACCAGCCGGTGTATAGCTGGCGGGGGTAAGCAAAAACATAATACGTACGCGCATAACGAGTACCTATCTGAAAGAAAGACGAACTAAACTCAATTGAGCTAGGTGCAATAAAATCGCGAAGTGCGGTTACGCCTTTTTGAAAAGCCGCGCTAACCTCTTGACGTTCTCGTTGAGCTTGGGCTTGCGCTAGGGCGACCGGATCTACTTGCTTCTTTTTTTTGCCGAAGGCCATTATTCAAGCTCCTTGTCTAAGTTAGGCTGGGAGGCTTCACCTTCACCTTTTGTGATTACTGGTGCAGTGAGATCATCAAAATTTTTAAGCTGTTGGCGGTGTGCGGTATCAGGGTTGTAGGAGTCATAGTAAAGTTCTATAAGTTCTTGGGTGTCTAGGGGTACCCCCTTTACACCACACTGCTGAAGACTTGCCAAAGAGTTTTGAACCCTATTCCTGAGTTCTGTTTTAGCGGCCTCAAGATCCTGCTCGTTAATAACTACATGGTCTTGTTTATTGTTAAACATGCCAGCCAGGCCTGTAAAGAAGTTCTTACTCTGAGTAATTGCCTTTTTAACATCTGCTTTAGGAAAAAACGGTATAACCATATAAAAACGCTTATCCATAATGTTGGTTTGTTGGGCTAGGCTAGTAATAAACCCAAGATAATCTTCCATTAGCATAGAAAGCAACATGTTGTCGTGCTCGCTTCTTATTTTATCCAGGCGTTCAATGTAGGGGCGAATATCAACACGCTCAGACCGAATAAAAATCTGTACATCATAATAAAGCGAGTTCAAAAAACTCTGGTAGCCTACCTCAACACCTTCTCTTTCCTGGGGGCTCATTAAGTCAAAGTTTATGCTTTTTAACATAACTACAGAACGAAANGAGCCATCATTCATAATTACAATTCCATCACGAATCTCAGCAATTTGAAGAGTATTTTGGGTGCTGTTTGGGTTATTTGCTGGGGCTACTGTTTGCTGTTGAGGCATAACACCGGGCGGAGTTTGACCGGCTTGGGTTGCTCCCTGTGGGGGCAGATTTTGATTTGGTTGATTTTGATTCGTAGAAGGATTCATTTACGTTAGCCCACCAGCCTCCTTCTGTCGCACTAGTGAAGTGATATCACTACCTCGTCATCATCCATATCTTTTTTACGGTTTGCAAGATGCGCAGTAGATTCGACAGAAAGACCATCGCTGTTTTTAACAAGGTTAAGTATATCAGGGTTAGGTGGCCTTGTCACTTTAGGGGGCGGTGTTTTTGTAGCTTCTTTTTGGCTTGGCGTTGGTATTGTTTTCATGTGAGAATAGCTAACTTGTTCGGCAGCTTTTTCGCGGTGAATTTTATCTAATAACTGCTGTTCGTCCTCTTTACTAATTTTTGGCAATTGTTTCTGTTGTTCCTGGATGTTTTTTTGGATCGTATCTTTATGCTCGGCGGCAGATTTTTGAATCATTTGATCCATAGTCTTAGCGCGGGGGTTTACAGTAGGGTCAAGAATGTCTGCAGTTGGTTCAACTGCTGCCGCTGGGGCATCCTGGGCGTCAATTGAGAGCAATCTATCAGACTCACTGTATTCCATTGCATAAATGTTTGTAGTCGCATTTTTAACAGCCCAGCCACGGGTGTCAAGGGTTGTTGATAGTGTACGAAGCCTGCTTGTTACTTCTTCTTGGCTGTAACCCTTTGTCAGGTGCTTTTCTATCTTTTTAGGCGCTGTTATAGTTACAAGCTCTTCAATTCCAGACTGGTCCCAAATCCTTCGGCGCGGTTTTAAGAAAAAGCGGATTTTAGCAAGCAACCATATTTCTGAGGATTGCTGCCCGCCAAGGGGTGCTGCTAACATTCCAAAAAAGACTGCTGGTGGTACAAAAATAAACCCTAGCAACCAAGCGCTAGAGGTAAATAACCTAAAGGCTACAAAACCAATTGCAATTGTAATTGCAGCATAAATAAACTGCCTAAGACTCAACGGGCCAAGTAGCTTATCTTCCGCCTCAATATCTTGTAAAACTTTATACTGCGCCATACATACAGTATACCATTTGGTTTACATTCAGACGCTTAGCACCAAATAACATCCAAGCCAATAATATGCTTAAAGCCTTTGTCGGCTGTAAGCAAGCTATAGCCGTGTTGCTTGCACAAGGCAGCAATCCAAATATCGTTTTGTTGGATCGGTTTGCCAGCGGTTCTCAGCTCAGCTGCAATTTCGCCAAATATCTTTGCAGTGCTTTCATTAATCTGAAGCAGAGTAACTCTATCGTTA
>JAGQMZ010000035.1 GCA_020428405.1 Candidatus Saccharimonadota bacterium
TATTCATGATGAGGCAGTACTAACACGCCATCTTTAACTTCTTTGATGGAGATTTGATTACGGCTACTCACTTTATTTAGTGATTTTTTCAAAAGCCACATGCAAACCTCCTTTCTTGGCAGTTTTGTATGTAAGGTTGAAGTTATTTTTGTCGATTAAGTGATCGAGCTGTAGCAACTCCTTAATAGATGGTTTTATAACCTCCGATGCTTCTTGGGATTCTGCTTTTTTGACTATCTTTTCTTCAATTGCATTTTCAGTCTTTAGAACTTTTCTGGCGAATAATTCATTTTTATTAAAGATGTAGTATTTAGGTCGAAGGTTGTATCGAGCAATAACAAAAATCCAAGTGGCTACTATTTGTCCCTTTATTCGGATAGAAAGAACGATGCAAATAAGTGAAAAAAGTAGAATCAAGCTTAGTTTGTACCAAACAAACTGCATGCTTGGTGGTAACAGTGCATAACATACTGCCGTAAACAATACAGGCAATAGCAAAATGATTATTTGAGTCAGGCTAAAGCTGCCTGCAATTTTGTCTTCAACGGTTGTTATCTGCGCTGGTATTACTCTTGTTCTCATACTTGGATCACTTTCTTTGGAACTTTATTGGCAGCATTTTGAGCTGATGCTCTGGTTACACTGGATGAATTGTCTGTGCTTATAACATTGATGATTTGATTGCCTAACTTTTTGAATGTGCCCGTTCTTGATGTATAGAAAACCATTTGCATCATCATTTGCGGTGTTTTGAGTAGGGAGATAAACAAACCAATACCTACTGCAATTGAGATCAATGAATTTTCTGTATGCTCCGGCAAGGTAAGGAATGAGCCTGCAAGTTGAATAATGACGACATGAACAAATACCACAAATACCGTGACCACATATGATTTAACTGCAATAAATGCTGTGTCGGAAAACTTTGGCAGCGACCAGAGCAAAAATATAAATGGTGCAAGCACTGCTCCAAGTGAGATAAATATCAATCGGCTAATGTACATAAGAAGCAACACTATTGAAACAATCAAAAATAGCACCATAAAAATGAGAATTATTAGTGGTGTACTTCCAGTGATTAAGGCTGTGGGATTAATGGCATTCTCTATCCAGGCATGGTTTAGTCCTCCCGTTGAATCAAGAACAACTCTCACCAGAGTATTGCAGGTGATGATTATGTAGTCTGCCAAAAACAACGATATGTTGGCACCTAAAAATGCTAACCCTAATCTTGGCAACAATTGTTTAATATCAACTTCTTCAAACCCAAATGTACTTGCACTCATCACTTGCAACCCCATCAAGGCAACAACTAGTACGAATAATGCATCCACAATTCCAACTGATATAACCCAGAAGTTTCTAATGACTTGGTTATCTAATAAAGTAGGTGTAGTGGTCAGATAACCAATAATGCCGTCTACAATTGGAGAAGTTGCACTTTCAACAATGTTTTGAATAAAACCACCTACAGCATCAATCAAAACTTGTGTTAGCCCGTCACTTGGCTCAACTGCCTCTATTGCTACCACTTCCACGCTAGTACCTGATCCATTGTTAACATTTGGTTCCAGTGCATGTTGGAACACTGAAGTGACAACATTGGCAGCAAGTACCAACGTAAGACCGATGAGAGCATTTCTTATAGTTCGTTTTGCAGACTCAAGATTTTCAGGTTTTCCAGCAGATGTAATGTACACATATCCTGCCCTAATAAGAAAAAAGACCGCGGCTGCGGTCGATATGACGGTTAAAATCTCAAGCGTATTACTAGTGTAATCTAATATTTCGGGGTGAGTTGATTGCGCCAAAACAGGCGAAGGGAAGACATATAAAGTTGTTATTACTACAAATATTCCAGTTAATAATTTAAACATTTAAACTTTCTTAACCGGGCAGTTCAAAAACTTATTGAGCTCCAAAAGCGGTTGTAGCTAGATCCCCCACAACATTTGAGACAACAAATGCGCCAATGACAAGTGTTAATCCAATTGCTGAATACAGAATTGTTTTTTTAGATTTCTCTAGTGCTTCAGGATTTCCAGAACTAGTGATATATCCAAATCCACCCCAAACAATAAATCCAGCAGCTACAAAGCCGGATAAGGTAACTAAGACTTGAATAACGCTTTGAATGAATGTGGTAATTTTATCTACATCGCCAGATTGAGCATAAGCAGGCGGAGCTAGAAGTAATAAAGTTAAAAATAGAGCTTGTAAGAATATTGCTTTTTTCATATACACCCCCTTTCGCGAGTTAATACGCTCGGGCAGTGATAATTTTAGGCAGGGATTTACTTACAAAAAAGGCTGCACAGTGGCAGCCGGTAAAATACAAAATAAGGATTGTATTTGCATAGGATTATAACAGTCTGGTCTGGGTAGTCAATTAATAAAAGTGGTTTTGCAGTTAATAAACCCGTCAAGATGTTGTAATATAATGTTAGCTAATGGTAGATAAATCTAGAAATGACGATGATAAACTGCCCGAAGTAATGAAAGATCCTAAGCTCAAGGACTTGACTGAAGAAAAAAAGAAAAACGACTGGTTGCGCTCAATTAATATAGTCGTTTATTCCATAAAAATATCTCGTTTTAAAGAAAAGAAGTCGACGCTTGAAGAATGGATGGGCAGGGATAGGGAAAAACAAGACAGGTTTGATAATGCTAGTGAGGAGGCTCACTACTGTCCAAATGATGATGTGTTATTAGAAGTGTTTATGAAATCACTTCACGATCGAATGGATGAGGATCTAAAGGTATTGTTTTTCTATAAGTGCCCAAGATGCAACTATCGCGAAGGGTGGTATGAGACTGGAGAAAAATAGGAATCAAAACCTACTATTTGTGAAAAGTGCGGATCTGAAGTTGATGTTGACCTTAAGATTGATGATAAGAAAGACACTACAACCTGGACGTATGCGTGCACGGGATGTGACTACAAGGAAGTTACTGTAGAAGATCATAAAAAGTGGAAACAAAAACACGAAGCCAAGGAAAAGAGTGATAAAGAGTTGCTTGAAAAATACAGGAAAGAGTTTTGTTTTAGTGAAAAAGAGGGCAACGAAGCGGTAATGCATATGGAGCAAATGTCCCGATTGGTTGAAGATTTGGAAGAAAAGAAGAGAAAATCCAAGGATCCAGCTTATAAAAAAGCCAGAAGCTTAAAGAAACTAAAGGTAATTGAAGTAAATAAATTATTGAAAGAAAAGCTCGCTGAGTCTGGTTATGTTGAGCTTCAATTCGAGAAGCCTGAAATGGGTAGGTTTGTAGCAGTACCCTTTGTTGTACAGGATGAAAAAACGGATCGGGAAGAATACGATAGTAAAAAAGAGCTGAAAAAGCTGATTGATAATGTACTTTTAGACTCTAATTGGAGACTCATGAGTGATGGAATTAGTTACCGAGTTGGGTATTTGAGTGGAAGATTAAGATGTTATGAGAGCGAAGATGAATTAGCCAAACTTTTTAGCTAACAAACTCAAGTTCTACTCCGGCTGCTTCACAAGCTTGTTTTAAAAATCTGTCCCGTTCAGCACGTTTCTTGTAATTGTGTGTTCTATCGTTAAGCTCAATTAGCTTCACTGTTTGAAATGTTTGTTTATCCACCAATACAAAATCTATAGTTTTTTTGTTTATTTTGTTCCAATAGGTATAGAAATTCATTTGGTCTGTAGTGTTGATAATCCTATCCAAGGAAACTTGGCAAAAAATATGATAATTGTTGGCATGTTTTTGTTGAAGTTC
>JAGQMZ010000036.1 GCA_020428405.1 Candidatus Saccharimonadota bacterium
ATTCCTTTTTTCTGGAAACTCACGACGTTCGTTAGAAGCAAAAGGGTGAAAAATTATTGCACCAGTATGTTCAGGCAGTAACATAGTCGAAGTTTCATACAACAAGTTTATGTTTTTAGTTTTTGTGAATCCTAACTTTTTTGCCACATCACTCATCTGATGAAAAAGTGAATGCGTTTTGTGCCTTGCAAAAAGATCTGTAAAGAGCAGTCTTGTCAAAAAATTTGGTGATAAAAAAGAAGTCAACCGGGACTTAAAAGGGTGACCACAGCGAAGCAAAGTAGCTGCCAGCAGATGAAGTGGAGATGGGTTGCCAAAAGCTGGTGCGAAAATGATGAAATTTTTCCCAAAAATAAATTTTAAGATATAAAAAAAACTTTTTGGAGTTCGTCGATTAATTTCAACTACTTCGATGTGGGGATACTGATGACTAATCCCACTAAACAATCCCGCACCCTTACTACAGACAATTACGCATTTGCCTCGCTCTTTAACGTCCACAGAAAAGTACATGACCTCAAGGGCATGCATCGCCAAAAGGTAGCCACCTATACCAGTTCCAAAAAAATAAAAGAAGTTATTCTTTCCCATTTTTGCTGATACTTAAAAGACTATTCAACCAACCGATATAAGGAAAAATAAACAAATATACTGAAAGATGGTATACGTTGAACCAACGTGTGTCGTAACGTAAATGTTTTTGATCGTTGAGCTTTGTCCTATTACCAAAGACTATATGATCAGCACCCTCTGCGGCATTACTTGTATCAATATTTAAATATTTAGTTAGAGAGTTTATTGAATTTTCATGGTCAAGAACAAAAGATTCGTAACTCAACAAACTCCATGTGTAATCGCCCTTTTTTAAAAAATTCAACAACCTTAGATTATTTAAAAACCAATTATGCACTGCTCTAATAAAAACGAGGATGGTCGATTTACCCTCTCTGGCAGCAAGTGATCTGCGAGATGCTGCCCAACCACGTACATCCCTGACTAGATAAATGGTCTTTATCTCCACATTCTCAAACCTTGCTGAGTTTAGATACTCCAAGAGCCATGGTTTCTTGGAAGAATCTATAATATGAGAATAACCTTGTTGTTGAGCATGAGCGATAATTTGTTGATAGGCATTAATAAACTCTTCTGGCGACTGACAATTTTTATTTAGATCTTTTAGACCAGACCAATACTCACATTGTAAAAGCTGATTTCCACAAGAACATAAACTCGAGGTATTTTCAAAATTTTGCTCTTTGCCAGACAATAAGGCGTACGTTTCACCTAAGCCCACCGCACCCGGTAAAGATGCTAAAGTGCGGTCCAGTACCGTTGACCCGCTATGACCTAAACTCAGAATATAACAAATAGTGATCGATTGATTATTTTTAGACATATAAAAATTTACTATAAAAATCTCTTTAGCGGAGTTAGAATGGTAGTCAAAATATATTTGTCTTTATCGGTAAATGATAATATTTCCTCCATGCTAAGTCGATATTCTGGAATAAGTTTTTTGAGACGTAAATATCTCCCTACGGTATATACTGTTCTAGTGATAAAGAATTCTAAAGCGATACCATATAAACCGAAGATGCTCAACGCAACAGGTAAGGTAACGACGATTGATAGCAAAAACATGATATTTGCAAAAAATAAGTTCTTTTGAGCTTTCAGTGCGAAAAATATGGTTTCAAAGATGCCTGAAAATGTTAGTGGCACCAAAGATAACAATAACAAAGCAAACAGGCCATAGGCTTCTTTGAAACCAGGGAAAAAGGTGTTTATGAGAAAAGGTAAAAAAGTGAGCATCAGTACAGCAGAAAGTATATATGCAATAAACTGATATTTAATAACACTAGCAGCCAAAGAACATAGTGCTCTAGTCTTGGCAACGACTTGTGGAACCACAGGTGCTGCTACTTGATTAACTGGGATTAACGAAGCAGTATTTTGATACATGCCCATCGCAGCAGCATAGATTCCCACAGCGTGTGTTCCGAGGAAAAATTTAATGATCCAAGGCCTAATATTTTGTCCAAATATATTAAGGTACGAACTAAAAATGCCCCACTTACCGTGTGCTCTTAGATTATGCAACGGGTTTAGCCAACCAGAAGAACTCGGTGTTTCGCCAAAAGTCCTTCTCCAACTTTGACAGAAGAATAACGCAAACATTGGCAATGCAACAATATCTGAAGCAATATAAGCCAAAATAACCGCTAGAGCACCCAATTCAAAAACATAGAGACCTAACAATACAACCCCGAGCTTAGCGATTTCCTCAACGATTCGATGGAAGGCAAGTAGATTAAATTGTAAATTGACTCGAAAAAGTATTTGATAAGCAGTGCGTATAGGACTAAATAAGAATGTGAAGGATAAAACCTGGAACATAGAAGCGATGGCAGTATTGTAAGACTGCTCAACATATGGAGCACTAAAAAATAATAATGACCAGGTAATAATACCTAGAATCACTCTCACAGACATGTACGAGGTAAAAATAAATTTTGACTTTTGTAAGTCTTGATCTCCCTGCTCTTTAGCCATGTCTGACATCACCACTGTTTCTAAACCAGGCAGATTCATGAAAGCAAGTAATGCTGGTATAGACAAAACCAGTTCTGTGACACCGTAATCATAGACCGATAAAAAACTAAGTAGGGTTATCGCATAAACGATACCAATAGCTTTGTTCAACCAAGTGCTGACTACAGTCCATGCAACCCCCTGTATAAGTGACCTTTGTAAATTAGATGACATAAATTTTTAGAGTCGCTCAAAGTAATGTTTTGAAAGCAATTTGCACATTACCCATTGCGAATAAAGTCGATTCCTGACGTAGAAAAATGGAACTTGGGGACTTCCCCAAAAAACTATTCGCGGTACCAGAGCACGAATGAATATTCCTAGAGAACGTTTGGTTGTCAAATAAAATGCACGCTGTATGTACTGGAAAAAAGTAAGTTTTGGCAAGCCATTAAGTGAAAGATTTAATCGATAATTTACAGCCCATTTGTAAGTGGCAAAGTCTGGTTTGCTGATAGGCACAAACCATGCACCATTAAGTGACTTTAACTTAGGGGACTTGCGAAAGACAAAATGTTCATGAACTGGTCTTTGGAACTCACCCTTTTTACGTTGTAACAGCCGGACCTGGAAAACCGGTCTAAGTAGTTGATATGTAACGGAAGCATCTGGGCTTTGAAGATTCATTGATAACATGCACCCATCGAATTCATTTGCATTGACAACTTCTTCAATTTCATCATGAAGCTCTTTGGATATGTATTCATCAGAGTCGAGGCGAAGATACCATTCCTCTTTTGCCACAGCTAAGAGTTGATTGTGCTCTGCAGAAAAATCTGTAATGGGATGTTTAGGTTCAGGTCCCGGTCTGTGTTTGGCGATCTGGTCAAAGATGCGACAGCCGTATTCTTTAGCAATTTCTAAGGTAGCATCTGTGCTACCACCGTCAGAAATGACTATGTCGGTAAAGTCTCTAACGCTCTTTAATGTGCGTCTGAGTGTTTTAGCAGAATTAAAAGTCAAAATTCCTACTGAACATCTAGTTTTGGCATCCTGATTATTCATTTTGAAGTGGCTTAGTTGTAGGAACCTTTCGCTTCTCTCCTGGCAACTCGCATACAGTGTAGTATTGTGGGTCACCTCG
>JAGQMZ010000037.1 GCA_020428405.1 Candidatus Saccharimonadota bacterium
AAGGTAAGGGTATACCAAAAGACCAACTAGACAACCTCTTTAAACCCTTCACTTCAGTAACCGACCCTAAACACTTCCTAGACACCGGCCTAGGCCTAGACCTCTACCTAGCTAAGATAATTACTGAGCAGTATGGGGGAGATATAAGTGTGGAGAGTGGGGGCACGGCAAAAGATAACGAAAATACTCAATCAGATAATGGCACAACTGTACATATTAAGGTACTGGTTGGGGAGACACTTAAGTCGAAGCAGACACTAGTTAAAGCTAATTAATAAAAGTAGGTGAGAGTGGCTAGTTTTTACACCGTAAAGTGGCTAAGGTATTGACAGAGGAGTATAATGTAAATATTACAAATGTAATGTAGTAAATATAAAAATGACACTATCAAGCGAACTGCATTCAATTGACGAGTTATCCAGTACTGGAGATTGGGATTTATATACCCTAGAAGATAGGGAAGGCTTATTTGAAGGACCAATAAGCCCAGAGAAAGCTTGTTTTATTGGTAGTGTTTGTACTCAAGATGCACTAGAAGATTTAAGAACCAGTGATTCTGTGACTAAACATTCTGTTATAGCAGCTGCCGATGCATTTAATGAGCTTGATAAAGATGTTGATTTTAATGACAAGTTAAAGAATTTACCCTCTGTTGGTTTACATAGGCTTATAGTTGCAAAAGATTTTTGGAACCGACGAAGAGCAGGGGATACCAATGGACACATGTTTATTAGCCCCGAACCTGACGGGCATGACTTGGTTGGTAAAATTGATGGAAAACCAACAGTTTGGAGAATTTTTGAGAATAGAAAACAGCTAAACGGTTATGACATGGCGGCTGAAGTAGGCTCGTTGTCAGTAGCCAAGTTTCCATTTGTGGGCGAAGAAGACTTGGTAATACAAAATACTTCTACCAGTGGTATATCAGATTATCTATTAAGACATGATAGACATGATGATTTACTTTTGCTATCTAGGCCCAGAAGAATGCGTTATACTAGAGTAAGTTAGAGCTTAGAGAGGTTCAAATGGATGTACAAATAAATTGGCTTGCAGTTGTATTAGCTACAGTTAGCAGTATGCTGGTTGGGGCGATTTGGTATGCCAAGCCTGTTTTTGGTAAAAATTGGCAAAAATTAGTTAAACTAGATGACAAAAAAATGCAAAAAGGCGCGGCAAAAGCTATGGGAATTACAGTTATTGTTAGCTTGGTAACAGCCTTTGTGTTGGCGCATCTAACGTATCTTTCATACAGTTTTTATGATACTTCGTTTATGTCGGCCGCACTTACAACAGCATTTTGGGTTTGGCTGGGCTTTACTGCTGCCAGAATGATAACTCATGATGCATTTGAACAAAGAAATGCTAAATTAACTGTAATGAATGTTGTACACGAGCTGGTAACTATACTGGTTATGGGGTTGGTGATAGGTTGGTTACAGCCGTAGTATGCGTTTTGGCAGAAAAGACAATAAAGCTAAAAAACAGCTTGGCACGTACGCTTTCATTGATAGCCAAAACCTAAACCTTGGAATTCAACGTGCCGGCTGGAAGATGGACTGGCGAAAATTTAGGGATTTTCTTGCAAATAAGTATGGTGTTACGCACGCCTATATGTTTATTGGTTACGTAGCTGAGAATGAAGATATGTATAACCAGTTACATGAGTCAGGGTATTTAATAGTTTTAAAGCCAACTGTAGATACATCTGGTAACGATGATACAAAAAGTAATAGTTCAAAAGCAGTGGTTAAGGGTAATATCGATGCCGAGCTAGTTTTATATGCAATGAAAGAAATGCCAAATTATTCAAATGCCATAATTATTAGTGGTGACGGCGATTTTTATTGTTTAGCAGAGTACTTAGAGAACAAGGGCAGGTTAAAGAATATTATGACACCAAACTGGAAGTATTCATCACTTTTAAAACCTTATGAAAAATATATAGTTAGGCTTGATCAAAAACGTAAACAGTTAGAACATTTTGATAGACCAAAAAAATTAAAAAAGTAATAGTCTAAGTTAAGGTTAAAATTGATTAATAAAATTACTGTTAACTTCATTATTTAATAACCACATAAAGAATAAACCTAAGAGTAAAAGTCCTAATAAAATAATTGTACGCTTCTTTTCACTCATATGTTTGGCCCGTCTATTAGTTCTGATATTACCACAAGACGTTGTTTTGCTGTCCACATTGGTGTGCAAGTGTAAAGTGTAAGAATAGATTCTTCGGTGTTGTTTTCTATATGTACTTCTGTGGGATTAACAATTTTAACTTCTCGCACTTTATAGGTATAAAGTTGCTCGTTCCATATTACCGCAAGTTCATCGTCTGCTTTTAGTTTATCTAGGTGATAAAAAATAGCAGGGGAGCTATAAGTGAATCTATGGCCAACCATAACAGTGTTGCCGCCTTTGTCTGGAGTACTGGTTTGCGGACGGTGCCAAATACCTTTTCGAAGCGTGCTGGCATATTGCCCGTCATGTACCTCACTATCAAGATCCATCTGCGGAACCACTAAACGGTTTTCGCTTGGAAGGTCTGGCTGTGAAGCATCGTCGGTGTTGGTTTTAGAGTAGGGTATAGTGTTATCAATTTGCCCTGTACTATCTTTTAGCCAAAAAAGTAACTGAGGTAAAAAAGGTGTAATTACTAAATATAAACCTAAACCAATAACTAGTACGGTCAGTATATTATTTAACTTTCGTAGATTGTCATCTTTATTACGTGCTTTAGCCTTAATAGCCATAAAAAAAGTATACCACTTAAGCTTTAAACGGCTATTTTGTTTATAGATTGTGCTTAGGGCAAAATAATTGCTATAATATTTTTAAGTAACCACAAGAGGTAAGGCCACTTTGTAAACAATGTCTAACAAAGCTCCTAAACAGGCTATTAAACTAATGTCTAATATAAAAAAACAAATAGCTAAACTACCACCAGTCTTTTGGCTAATCTTCTACATCTTTGTCCTACTTATAACCCTACCAGTACTAGCCTACATTGGTGTTATATCTGAAGGAGCTCCAGATGACCCGCCTGCAGTTACAACACTCACTTCATCTGAAGTTACAGAGAATTCGGTAAATTTAAAAGGTGCTGTAGATCCAGATGGAGAAATTACTGAACGAGGATTTGAGTACGGAGAAACAACTAGCTATGGTTTGACGCAAATCGACGAGACGTCCTTATCAAGTTATGAGTATGATGGTAATTTTGGCCCTGATAACTCAACTAATTTTAGGTTTGAAGGTAATAGTGACACTGCGTTTGATTCATTGGGCAATATGTACGTTACAGACACAAATAATCATAGAATTCAAAAGTTTGACTCTGATAGCAATTTCGTTTCGAGCTGGGGGAGTCATGGTAAGGCTGACGGAAATTTCAGGAGTCCTCTGGGTATTTCTGTTGATACATCTGACAATATATATGTAGTAGACACACAAAACAATCGTATCCAAAAATTCGATAGTAGCGGTAACTATCTACTACAATGGGGTGGGTACGGTTCTGGTGACGGTCAATTCTTAGCACCTTATGACATTTCTGTTGATACATCTGACAATATATATGTAGTAGACACACAAAACAATCGTATCCAAAAATTCGATAGTAGCGG
>JAGQMZ010000038.1 GCA_020428405.1 Candidatus Saccharimonadota bacterium
CGCTGATGACGTTTCAGACGACTCTGTAAGGCTGTATTTACGCGAGATTGGAAAAATCCCACTACTTAAGCCAGATGAAGAGCTGGAACTTGCCTACAAGGTTGTAAAGGGCGACAAACGCGCAAAAGATAAGATGGCAGAGGCTAACATGCGTTTGGTGGTTTCTATTGCCAAGCGTTACGTAGGCCGTGGTTTAGACTTGCTTGACCTGATTCAAGAGGGAAACACAGGTTTGCTACGTGCCGTAGAAAAGTTTGATCCAGACAAAGGCTTTAAGTTTTCTACCTACGCAACTTGGTGGATTCGCCAGGCGATTACACGTGCGATTGCCGACCAAGCTAGGACTATTCGTATTCCGGTGCACATGGTTGAAACAATTAACAAGTTGCTTAGAACTCAGCGCCGTTTAACTCAAGACTTAAACCGCGAGCCAACCAACGAAGAAATTGCCAAAGCTATGGAAATTGACGTTGAAAAGGTTGAACATATCATGAAAATTAAGCAAGATATATCAAGTATTGATGCACCTGTTCGTGATGACGAGGAAGACAGCGTACTAGGTGACTTTATTGAAGATGAAGACACTATCAGCCCAGAAGATTCAGCGACTGTTCAGCTATTAAAAGAGCACGTAAAAGACATGCTTGGCGCACTAAGTGAAAGAGAGCAAAAAATTCTAAAACTTCGTTTTGGATTAGAAGACGGCCGTTCGCACACATTAGAAGAAGTAGGCCAAGAATTTAATGTTACCAGGGAACGTATTCGTCAGATTGAGGCCAAAGCCCTAGCCAAACTTAGAAAACACAAGGATTCTAAGAAGTTACATGACTACATCAAGTAAATTTTGTCATGACATTTCTCAAGGCGCTTTAATGCCACGGGCATTGCGCTTGCTTACCAATCGAAATGTCCGTGACGGATATAAAAATTTTGCCTCCGCTCGCTATGCTCGGGCCGGCATGAAAGGCAGTGTATGAATATTATAGGTGTTGCAGGTTTGCCAAGGAGCGGTAAGGATACACTTGCAGAAATTTTGATGGAAAACGGCTACTTTGGTGTGTCGCTTGGCGACATTGTTCGTGACGAATCCAAAAAAAGGCATGCTGATGATCCGCAGCCAATATCTGTTAAAAACATGACTGAAACATCAAATTATTTGAGAACAAAGCATGGTGCAGACTTTGCGCTAAAAGAAGCTCTGACTAGGTATGAAAAAGCCAAACAAACAACGGAGTACATTGGTTTAGTTGTGTTTAGTGTGCGGGCCCCTGTTGAAGCTGACTTTATTTTAAAGAACTCCGGCAAGTTAATTTGGGTAGATGCTAGTGATGAAGTAAGGAATCAAAGGGCAAACTCAAATCTGAGAGAGGGCGAAGCAGAGCTTTCTGTTGAAGAAATGAAGGCTCAAGAAGTTTTGCAAGAAAAGCCACAGCCAGGACTACCAAAAGAAGTCCAGATGGACACTAGTTATGTAAAGTCTCAGGCAAGTATTGTTATAGAAAACAATGGTAATAGTCTCGAAGATTTTGTTAACAACGCAAAGCAGGTTTTAGAAATAAGCTAGGGTATAATTGTAGCAATGAGCGCAAACTTAGCTAGTAAAGAGGTTGAAGTTTTTACTAGAAAACTTGGTGAGTACAAAAAAATTATAGATACAGAGATTGAGAATTACTCAAAAGTTATTCAAAAAACTACACTGCAAGAATACGGCGTTAACTCACGTATTCCAACAGATGCCTTGCTTGATTTACTTGCGCGAGGAGGTAAACGAATCAGGGGCTCATTAGCCATTGCAGGTTACGAAATGCTTGGTGGTAAAGACAAAAAAATGATAACACAGGCAGCTTGTGCGCTTGAAATGGTTCACGCCTATCTATTAATCATGGATGACATTCAAGATAGGAGCGAATACCGGCGCGGTAAAAAAGCAGTGCATATAAAACTGGCAGACTATCACCATAGCAAACGAATGTCTGGTAGCTCTTATCACTTTGGTGTGGCAATTGCACTTAATGCTATGGGTATTAGTAACCACATTGCGCAAGTTATTATTACTGAGCTAGATGTACCAAACGAGCTTAAGCTCAAGGCTTTAAAATCTCTAAATCAAACAGTGGTAATTACAGCACACGGTCAAACTAGCGATATAGTCAACGAGGTAAATGGCGAAGCATCGAAACAAGATATTGAAAACGTACTAGAGTGGAAGACGGCATACTATACAGTCTTAAACCCGTTAACTTTTGGCATGATTCTTGCCGGCGCGTCTGATAAAGAGACAAAAGCTGTCAAAGAGTACGCCATGAATACTGGCAGAGCGTTTCAAATAACAGACGACATTTTAGGTACATTTGGCACTGAGTTTGAAAGCGGTAAAAGCCCAAGCGATGATATAAAAGAGGGCAAAAGAACATTACTAACATTTTATGCACTTGAACATGCTAATAATGCCGACAAAAATTTCTTGATACAGATGCTAGGCAATCAAAAAATTACACAGTCAGAGTTTTATCGTTGCAAAGACATATTAATTGAAACTGGTGCGCTAGATTTTGCAACAAAAGAAGCTAAAATATGCATAGATAAAGCAGTCAATTCAATAAAAAAGCAAAAATTTAATTGGGAATATGAGAACATTAATTTTCTAGTTGGACTAGCTCAAAACCTGATTAACAGAAGTTCATAACTTGACAAAATCTAGTAAACTTATATAATAATTAAATTATGAATAAAGAAGCACATGTGGACGGTCTAGTAATTGATGGTATTGAAGTTCCGGAAAACGCAAGTTTTAATATAACCATTCAATCACTTATAGGTGAGGAGAAGTATGAATGTGAGCTTGCTGGCTCACATCTAGTAAGGTTATTAACTGTCAATGGTATGGATATAACTGGGGAGCCAGTTACTCTCTATGGAGGAACAGAGGATGAAAAGACACGGGGTTTAATAAGCTACAAGCCAAACACTCTGGCTGTTGGTGGGATTGTAGCAGTCGTAAATAATACTAATCGTGGTCCTAGGTTTAATAACATGGGCAGACTAATCGGCATAAGTAGTTAATCCCTTTATATTTATTAAAACGGGTAAATATGTAGCTGTTATAATGGACGCATGGAAGAAGAGCAGAAAATATTTAAAAATGGCAGCACTACATATTATTTTACGAGTAAATTCTTTCCAAAAAAAATTCGGGATGACGTTTACAAACTTTATAGTTTTGTAAGGGTTGCCGATGATTATGTTGATGAAAAGCCTCAACAGCCAAAAAAGTTACTAGCACTAGAAAAATCTTATGAGTCAGCAGTTGAAGACCAT
>JAGQMZ010000039.1 GCA_020428405.1 Candidatus Saccharimonadota bacterium
CTTAATTTGCGTGGAATATCATCAGGCTTGGATGAAGATGGATTTCGTGGGCGATTATTTATACGTGATTGTGAACAACTCCCAATTGATGTAAATAACCCTGATGACGTAGCCTCTCTATTGGATATCTCAGAAGGGCGAATAAGCGTAAACACATCTATCTCTGTTACAGGAGATTTTCAAAAGTTAACTGACATCCCATATGTTAGTGCTCCATGGAATTAGCACTCTTGACTTGTGAGTGCTAATTACGGTAAACTTTAAATTAGCGTAAATAAACGCAATATATTTAAGAGGGTACAAATTATATGCCACCAAATTCATCTGAATTTCAAGAAATATTGAATCATTTAACTGAAAATGCTTTAAGGAGCCTTCAGCATGCTGATGGTATTGCCAGAGCTTCTGGTAGCCCATATGTGGGCACCGAACATCTAATGCTTGGCGTACTTGCACAGCAAGCTTCCATTGGCGCCAAAATGCTCCAAGATGCTGGAGTTACCTTAGAGCGTGCTAGGGTTGCGCTGAAGTTAACCCCAAAGCCAGTAGTTGTTAATATGGGTGCTAAAGGACTTAGTGAGACTGCTAAACTAACACTAAAAATGGCATATGATATTGCTAAAGATTATGGTCAAGATTTTTGTGGAACAGAACATATACTTTACAGTATTCTTAGCCAAAAAAATGCAAGAGCAACAGTATTATTAAAAGATATGAGCGTGACTGTAGAAGGTCTAATAACAGACATCGAGCAGTTTTTGAACAGACAACAATATAATGATTCTGGTAAATCATTTGGCCGTACTAAGACCAGGGGCAAGAAGAAAACTGCGGTAGACTTTTTTGGTACTGATTTAACTAAGATGGCAAAAGAAGGTAAGCTTGACCCGGTTGTTGGCAGAGAGGCTCAGATTAGACGTATGATTACAGTACTTAATCGTCGTACTAAAAACAATCCGGTATTGATTGGCGAGCCCGGAGTAGGTAAAACTGCAATTGCAGAAGGTTTGGCTCAGAGGATTATTACAGAAGACGTACCAGATAGTTTGATTGATAAACGAATTGTCATGCTAGATTTAACTAGTATGATTGCTGGTACAAAATACCGTGGTGAATTTGAGGAACGGCTTAAAAAAGTTATGACCGAACTTGAGGCCGACCCTAAAACTATTGTGTTTATTGATGAACTTCATTTGATTGTAGGAGCTGGTGCGGCCGAAGGGTCGCTTGATGCAGGGAACATCCTTAAACCTTCATTAGCCAGAGGCAAGATTCAAGTTATAGGGGCAACAACAACCAATGAATATAGTAAATATATTGAAAAAGATAGCGCCCTCGAGCGTAGATTTCAGCCTATACAGGTTCCTCCAACCAACCCTAAGGAGACTTTAAGCATATTAAAAGGCTTAAGAAAACATTATGAGAGCTATCATGGTGTATCTATATCTGATGAAGTCTTAGGGGATACTGTTAATTTTGCAGACAGATATATTAATGACAGATTTATGCCCGATAAAGCAATTGATTTAATTGATGAAACCGCCGCATATTTAAGAATTGACAAAGGTAGAACCCCGCCAGAAGTCCGTCGATTACAAAAAGAATTAAAACTTATTAATAATCGAATAGAAGATGCGGTAGAGGCTGAAGATTATGAGAGGGCAGCAAAGTATAAACAAAAAGCCAGCCAGATAAGTGACAAATTAAAAAAACAAAAAGCTGAAGGTAACACTAGGCAAAAAATCGTCATGAAGAGCGATGATGTTGCTGAAGTTGTTGCTAGAGCAACGGGGATTCCTGTGACAAAGGTGATTAAATCTGAAGCTAAATATTTACTTAATCTTGAGAAAAAAATTGGCTCACATGTTATTGGCCAGGATGAAGCTGTAAGTGCAGTTTCCAGGGCTATTAGGCGTAGTCGCTCTGGGGTTAGTTCTGAGCGCAGGCCAATTGGCTCATTTATATTCTTGGGCCCAACCGGTGTAGGAAAAACTGAACTTGCACGAGTCCTAGCCAAAGAATTTTTTGGATCGGAAGAGTCATTAATAAAAATCGATATGAGTGAATTCGGAGAACACCACACCGTGTCAAGACTTGTTGGCGCTCCCGCAGGTTACGTTGGTTATGATGATGGTGGACAGCTTACTGATAAGATTCGAAGACAACCTTATAGCCTAGTGTTATTTGATGAAATTGAGAAGGCTCATCCTGAGGTGTTTAATATGCTATTACAAGTACTAGAGGATGGTCACTTAAGTGATGCAAAAGGTAGAAAAATTAGCTTTACTAATACTATCATTGTTATGACTAGTAATATTGGGGCTGAAAGCTTACAAAAAGAGGTTAGCTTAGGTTTTTCTGCGAACACAAAAAAGGAGTTTGGTGAACTCGAAGACCTTCATGCTAGAAACAAAGATAAAGTAATTGAAAAGCTTAAAAAATATATGCGTCCAGAGCTACTAAATAGAATTGACCATACGATTGTCTTTAGGGCACTCAGTAAAAAAGATTTGTTAGAAATTGTTGATTTACAAGTCGATGAGCTAAGAGAAAGATTATCCAAAAAAGGCATAATAGTTAAATTAAAGCCTGCTGCAAAACAATACCTGCTAGACAACGGTTACGACACAGTAAATGGCGTAAGGCCACTTAGACGACTTATCCAAAATACCCTAGAAGATACAATTGCAGAGAATATATTAAATAACGAATATGCTACGGGTACGATTGTTGAAGTGGGTGTGAATAGGGGCAAACTTATGTATACCCCAAAAACTGAATCAATTACCAAGTAAAAAGCTTAAGCTGTTATAATTATTAAAAGTGAATATATTTAAACGATTATTTTCTTCAGTACTAACTATAGCAATTGTGGTTGTACTTATATTAACTTGGGTAAACCGTAGAGATTTACAAGATTGGTGGGCATTAAGAGACTATACGCCTACTAATGAGGTTGTAGGATTAGCGACTGATACAACAATGACTGATGGTGCAAGAAGAATTTTTTACGTTAACAATCCGGTAATTGTAGATGAAATCGAATTTAATTCTGCTTGTCGGCCAGAGTCTACAATTGTGCTTGGCTGTTTTATCTTAAACGATGGCATATATTTATTTGATATAGAAGATGAAAGATTAGAG
>JAGQMZ010000003.1 GCA_020428405.1 Candidatus Saccharimonadota bacterium
TATAACGAATTCTTTTCACTCTCTTTCGGCCAGGCATTAAAGCTGCAGCCTTGCAGATTTATTGATTGTTGTTGCATAACAGGCGCAAGTTGGCCGGCACCTTCGCAATAGCGGTGCCTAAAGCCTAGCCAATGCCCAGTTTCATGGTTGATTACCATAGAGCGATATTCATCAAGTCCGCCTCCGGCATTATTCCAGGCGGGGCTTGCATTACTCCAGCGGTCAAAATTTATTATTACGTTATTGCCAACGCGGCAACTCCAGGTGGAGTCACAGATTGTAGAACTGAAACTTGGCACAAGATCTGCTCTGGTTAGCCAAGCAGTATAGTTACAATTAGAACTTACTTCAGAAAAAGCTATTGCACCACCAAGACTCCAGCCGCGAGCATCGGCGTAGACTGCTTGTAGCTTGCTTCTAAATGCTCCAAGATATGATGCATCAACACCTTTGGCAGCCACACAATATGTGTAACTACGGCGTGCAATTTGTTGCTCGGTTAACTCTAAGGTAATTGCTGATTTATCCTGGATAGCTTTTACTAGAGCTTTAGTGACTTCTGTTTTATTGCCAACGGTAATGTTATATAAATTGCCCAGTGATTCAACTAAACTTTTTGCAGAAGCTTCACTTAATGCGTAAGAACCACCCTGTTCAATAAATAAATTTGCTAGCTGTTGTTTAGTAACCGCTTGCTTATTATTTGCAAAAACAATGACAATGTCTACAGCTAACATCTCGTTTAGATTATCTAAGTTTTTTTGCAAGCTTTCGGCCGTAATCTCTGGCTGTTGTTCTTTTACGGGTAAATCAATAGTTGGATTACTATTTTTAATAGAACTTAAGATTGATTCTAAGGCTGAATCTTGGTCGATATTTTGGCCAATCTTCTCTATAGAAGTAGCAAATGTAGCATCAACTAGTTCAATTCGGGCGTTTTCTGGCGGTGTATTAAGATTTTCTGAGGCTAAATTTATTGTTCTACTAAATAAATCGTTATCAGTAGTGTAGCCCAGCTCTATGTTATTCTCTGTAAATAGATTAACAACAGGTAGCCAGTGCCGAGATTTTGCAGAATTTATAAGCTGAGATGTATCAATTTGTATTCCAAGGTCATTCAGGGTTGTTTTATGCTCCTTAGAGGCAGCTTTTAGGGTAATTCCCTGAATATTTTCAATAACAGACATAGCTGAATCTTCTATAGAACTATATGATTTTGCGCCAATTGGTTGATTGTTAATAAGTGTTTTGGGATAGGTTTTTTGCCTATAAACTATAAATAAACTTACATTAAGCAAGATAAATATAATTATAAAACTAACTACTGCGATAATTATTTTTTGTTTTGAAGCATTATTTCTAAAAAAGTTGTACAAATTAGAATTTAGCTTTTTGCTAAATTTGGATTTTTTCTCTGAGACTTTCACTGATTTGTGGTTTGAGGAAGCCGATTCTTTAGCTTTATTCATGATTTATAGAATATCATTACAGAGGTAGAGTAGCAACATAGTATTGACATAATGATATTTAAGTGTATAATCAATAACTTGTGAGTAAAGAAATTATAAGACCAGAAACTTGTCCTCAAGAATCAATAATTAAGAGAGCTGCGGCTGCTGGTATGCTAGTTTTGTCACTAGCTGGTTGTACTTTTCAGCAAGAGCAACCTAACCCTGCTGCTGGCGAGCCAGTGCCAACAATCATTCCTGAAGTTGAGTCGACTTATCCTCCTACCACGGAAACTGATGCAACTGATTACGAGAGAAGTCCAGAAGCAAAGCAAACTAATATAAATCAGCAATTAAGCGAACTTTTCGATAAGGTTTATTCGGGTGATGTACCAGGCGAATTTAGTTTAAATATTTCAGCTGGCGAAAGCTACGGCGACACTAGATATTATGAAGCATCTACCGGAATTGGCGACAAACAACTAACAGTTGCTTTAGAAGCCCCAGGATCCTCTGATAAATCAAATATAGAAAAGGCAACATTTGTTATGGCCAGACTTTCTAATCATAGTAAGGGTGGAGAGCCCTCATTAGATAACCCAGACGGCAGTGTTACTATTGCAGAAGTAAGTGTAATTGCCCAAAACGGTTTTAGGACAGAAACAGTTGGTCAAGGTGATGTAGGTCAATTTTCTACAAGAGATTTACAGGGTAATGAGTTAGGGCAACAACTCGACTCTGCTCAATCTGCCCTAAACCAAATTGAGCAGTTCTTTGGTGAACAGGCTTAAGTTATTGACTACCACCCCTGTTTAAAGTATAATTTATACCAAGCCAAATAGGCTTCAGCCTGTATCAACTTTAGGAGTACGGGTTTTAACCAAAAGGGAGGTCTCATGAATAAATATGAGTTAGCGGTGTTGTATCACCCAGATCTAGAAGTTGATCTAGAAAAGGGCGAACAACGCGTTAAAAAAATTGTTGCTGACAACAAGGGTAAAATTGTTGGTAGCGACAGCTGGGGCAAGCGCAAACTTGCTTACCCAATTGCCAAAAATGAGTCTGCGGTTTACGTGTTTTACACTGCAGAATTGCCGCGTGAGAGCATTGGCAAGGTAGAATCAACACTTAATATTACAGATGAGGTAATACGTTACCTAATCGTAAAAATTGACCCTAAAGCCGAGGCAAAAATTGCCGAAGCAAAGGCAGAAAAAGAAAAAAGTAAAAAAGACGACGAGGGTGATAAAGAGGAATAAGGTACACTAGAGTTAGTAAGGGAGTATTGATATGGCAAAAGGTTTTAACAAAGTTATATTAATGGGTAACCTAACAAGAGACCCAGAAGTCCGCACAACACCAAACGGGCAAAGTGTGGCAAATTTTTCACTAGCAGTGAACAGAACCTGGAAAGGTTCTGACGGCAATCAGCAAGAATCAGTCAGCTACATCGACTGTGTTGCTTGGGGCCGCGTTGGTGAAGTAATTGCGCAGTATATGCAAAAAGGTAGGCCACTGCTTGTGTCTGGCCGCTTAGACCAGCGTAGCTGGGAACAAGACGGCAACAAGCGTAGCAAAGTAGAGGTGGTTGTAGAGGACTTTAATTTTGTTGGCGGTGGCGGTGGAGACTTCCAGGGCGGAAGTAGCTCATCACGCAGTAACCAAAGTTCATCTTCAAAAGGTAAAAAAGACGAAGACGTCAAGATTGAAGAAATCAAGGATGATGAAGGGATTAACCTCGACGACATCCCATTTTAGGCCACGCTACGCTGGCCCATGAGAAAACCCAGGTTTTCTCATCGCACCTTCTGGAATAAATCCAGATTTGCCAGAGGCAAAACGGTGCTGCTCTTTCCTGAGCTAGGCAAAAATAGCAAGGAGTAAATAAACTATGAGCTTTGAAGTACAGTGCGGAACAAATGAAATGTGTAATGATTGCCCGATGAAGGATTATGAGTCTGATAGGGCACAAGAACTCGGCACAATAGCCGCATGCTACGCCGAAGACGATAACATTTCGAGCGATATAGTTCTAAACAGGCTAGCAGATGTTGTTGGAACAGAAGTCACGAAAGTAGATAGAGCTCGAGTTAGAATGGCTGTAGTAAATATGTCACTAGGCAAATGTGAAATAAAGGAGATTTAAATAATGGCAAAGATTTTTAGAAAAAGAGATGAAGTAGCGTTTTTTGACTACAAGGATTTTAAGACCTTGCAGCGCTACGTTAACGTTTTTGGTCAAATTGAACCACGCAAAAAGACTGGTTTAACAGAGAGCCAACAACGTCACCTTAGCCGTGCAATTAAGCGTGCGCGTCACCTAGCATTACTACCATTCGTAGCAAACAACTAAATAGTACATTCACATCGTAATTTTCTGCCAACCAGCCAAGCTGGTTGCACCAAAATTACTTCTGGCGCACTACTTTGTCAGTAGTTACAGTGCTCGGTCAACGTACCAAACGTACGCTTCCCTCCGCGCTTCACTACTTCCTAGTATTGCACTCAGATGTGAAAGTACTAAATATATACCCCAGCAAAGTGTGAGCACTATAATGTGTAGTTGGTTATAATATAAGGAGATTTATGGCGTTTGGAATTACAGATTTAAAGAAAGGAACGTTGTTTCAATGGAACGGCGAACCTTACAAAGTTGTTGAATACGCACAAAAAGTAATGGGTCGTGGTGGCTCAATCGTTAACGTGCGAATTAAAAGTTTGATAGATGGCAAAGTGCTAGAAAAGACGTTTAAGGGCAATGAACAACTAGAGCCAGCAGAGGTCACAAACAAGAATGTGCAGTATTTGTATTCAGATGGCACTAACTTTAACTTTATGGAAGGCGATTCTTACGAACAATTTGAGGTTGCTGCTAGTATAATTGGCGACCAGGCTGGCTATCTAAAAGAAGGCGACAAAGTTGTACTGCAACTTTACGAAGGCAACGTTATAAACGTAGAAATGCCAAAGAACGTATTTTTGAAGGTTACTTACACAGAAAATGTAGTAAAGGGCGACACAACAAGTAACGTTCTAAAAGATGCCGAGCTAGAGACCGGCATTACAGTAAAAGTTCCGGCCTTTATTAAACAAGGCGATGAAATTAGCGTAGACACTTCTACAGGGGCCTACCGTGAGCGCAAAAAATAATAGGTTATAATTATATTGCATTATGATGCAAAATATTGCTTTTATTGGCACTGGGACTTGTGATGAAGCAAAAATTCAGCTAGCCCACAATGTACGCATAGGTCTGTTTATTGGGTTCATTTTGATAGCGTTTATTCTAACTAGGCTAGTTTTTTTGAAAAATAACGTTCGCACTCTATTCAAAATTTTGACATTTATTGGACTCATAATTATTTTTGTAGTTTTTTTGTTTATAGCGTTAATTTTTGAATTGGATGCAGCTTGTGGTAACTGGGGTAGCTAGGATTAATTGGACAAATTGTGAAAGAAAGAAATAACCAAAATGTTAATAAAGCTGTTCAGGTATTAATTGACAACGGCAAGGGTTGGGTTTTAGAACATCGCCAAGATAAGGACGGCATTTTTTGGCCAAACAGGTACGGTCTGTGGGGTGGTTCTTTTGAAGATGCAGATGAAAACAAGCCAATAAATGCCGCACTAAGAGAAATTTTTGAGGAATCAAGGCTTACAGAAGACGATCTTGAGTATAAAAAAATGAACGTAGTTGAATATAAAATGAAAGAATTTATTCATGGACCTTCTGCGCCTACAGAGGTTCATTATTATTACGCAAAGTTAAAAAAAGATGTAGCAATACATGCCTACGAGGGCGACGTAATAAAAGTATTCGCATATGATGTTCAGTTTGAAAATAACCATGAGTTTACCCCTTATGTTGCAGATGCGGTGCATATGGCAGAGAAGATAAAAAATGAAGCACAGGCTTGATCAACATATATTCAAGATTGGTTTGGCAGAATCTAGAAGCCAGGCAGAGAATTTTATTAAACTTGGCGAAGTGAAAGTTAACGGCAGAGTTATTAAAAAAACTGGCTACTTTGTTGATGAAGGCGATGACATAAAGGTGACGGCAGGCGAAAGGTATGTTTCAAGAGCAGGCTTAAAGTTGGCATCTGTAGCCCAAGAATTTGGGTTAGATTTTAAAGACAAAATTGTATTAGACGTTGGCTCTTCAACAGGGGGTTTTACAGATTATGCCTTGCAGCACGGTGCAAAAAAGGTTACTGCAGTTGATGTTGGCACAAACCAATTACACCCAAAGCTAAGGGGAGAAGAGCGCATAGATTTAAGAGAGCAGACAGATATAAGAGAAATTGCAAATTTGTCGCAATTTCCAGATATAGTTGTGATTGATGTTTCCTTTATTTCGTTAAAAGAAGTGTTGCCTTCAGTTGCAAAATTATCTAGTAAAAACACTAAAATTGCAGCCATGCTAAAGCCACAGTTTGAGGCAGGCGATAACTCAAAACACAAAGGTGTAATCAAAAATGAACGAATGCGACGAGATATTTTAAAGAACTTTGAAGAATGGGCAAAAGAGAGGTTTGTGATTTTAGATAAATCAGATAGCAAGGTCCACGGTGCAAAAGGTAACCAAGAACGTTTTTATGTCTTAAAAAAGCAAAGATAGCATAAAATAGTAACATGAGCTACGTTGTTAGTCCGCAAAAAAAGAATAAATCTAACAAAAAAGTCTACATTATTTTGGCAATTTTATTAATGTTCACAGCATTATTTATGGCCTGGTGGCTGTTTATCCTAAGTTCTGAGCCAGAACAACAGGCAATAGAACAAACTCAAGTGGTACAAGAGGAGCCGGCTGTAGAAGAGCAAACAGAGACTTTCCCAGACTTGCAGCCAGTTGTAGATAACTGGGTAGACTCTCACCCCGGTACATACTCAGTGATAATTACAGACAGAACCGGCGAAATTCTTGCTCAGAGTAATCCAAATCAGGTGTTTTTTGCGGCAAGCCTTTACAAGCTTTTTGTGGCATACGAAGGCTACAGAAAGATTGATGACGGCACTTACAGTTCTGGCGAAGTACTTCAGGGTGGCAGAACAGTAGGACAATGTTTGGATGTTATGATTAGAGACTCTGACAGCCCTTGTGGCGAGGCAATGATGGCTGATCTAGGGCAACAATATCTTACAGAAAAAATGGAAGAATATGGGCTAAAAAACACATCTCTTAATGGTATTCAAACAACCGCACTTGATTCTGCACTTATATTACAAAAAATTTATGGAGGTGTTGGTCTTACTGCGGCTTCAAGAGAGGCCTACTTAGATTCAATGAAAACGCAAGACAGTGAATTTAGGAGAGGTTTGCCATCTGGTTTTGTTGAATCAGCTGTGTATAACAAGGTTGGCTGGAATCTAGATAAGGAGTGGCATGATAGTGCAATTGTCGAGCTAAAAGACGGCAGGGTAATAATAGTATCGGTGCTTACAACGAGTGCCGGTTACAGAAGTATAGCTGGTTTTGGCCAAGCGCTAGAGCAGGCCCTACAGTAGTTTTTTCATAGCCTCACAATCTTTTATGGTAATAAAAGATTGTTTGTTTTTAACAAGACCTTTGCGCTCTAAGGCACTTAGTTCGCGGCTAGTTGTTTCGCGAGAGGAGTTAATAGAGCTGGCAATATCTTGGTGCCGAAGCGGTACATCAATTTTTGTGCCGTCTTTTGTTTCTTGGCCAAAACGCTTTGCCATAGTTAGCAAAAAAGACACCAGACGTTCTCTAACAGTTCTGTATTCCAGATTTAAAATGCGTTCTGAGTGCATATGGTACTGGTCTGTTATTAGGTCAATCAACGGATATAGTGCATCAGTGTTTGTTAGGATAAATTCTCTAAATTTATCTTTACTTATCCTATAGACTGTAGTTGTATCTAGTGCTTGGTAAATAATATCTCTTTCTTCGCCGGTAAGTGCAGATATAAGCGGGAAGAGCTCACGAGGCTTTCTAATAATTAGCAGGTTATCCTCACCATATTTGCTAATATTGAAGGCTTTTACCAAGCCTTTTTTAATATAAAAGATGTGATCAACAGTTTCGCCAGGGCGTATAATAAATTCGCCTTTTTGGTAAGTTAGCTGACTACCACTCTTGAAAAGGCTTAAGAAAATTTCAAGTTGTGTATCATTACCCAACATATATCTATTATACACAAGTTCTACATATATATAGTGTTTTGTGATAAAAATCTCACGCTATATGTGTTTGAAATAACAGACTGATTAATTTTGTAGTGGGATGATGTAAATGTTAAGGAGGTGTAGTATATGGTATCACTAAGACATGTAGATGCACAGCTAGCTAAAGTTGGCATGAGAAATAGGTTTTTCGCAAGGCCCGAGGTTAAAGAACTGTGTCATATTCTTGCACCTAATGAAGTAATAAAGCATGCTGTTAATGGTCATTATGATGGAGGTTTCGCGCTATTTATAGCTACAGATAGACGTTTACTTTTAATTGATAAAAAACCTTGGTTTTTAACAATGGAAGACATTAGATACGACATGGTTTCTGAGGTGGATTTTTTTGCACGACTAATTGACTCATCAGTCAGCCTGAATATGATAAACAAGAAACTTCATTTTACAACTTGGCGGCAGGAAAAAATGCGTAAAATGGTTAGTTATATCCAGCACAAAGTTATGGCTTTACAGGGCCACAACCAGCAACCATATGTTGAAGAAGGTTTTTCTCAGGCTGTACCGGCAATGATACAAGACTCAGGTCAGTCTGACCCAGACTTTGCTTCCAGTTTTCAACAAAAGATTAAGCAGCATTCTTTGGCTCACGTTGCTGGTCAGGTGGCAGTAGACACAGCTAGGAGGAAACCGATAATTAAACCTCTATACCCACGCCCGTCTTTAGTGGCAAAGTACGGTAGGTCAAAAATTGCCGTAGGGTCTGCCAAAGACTAAACGTTAAACCTGAATTTAAAATGTCAAAAGGCTGTTCTTCAAAAACATCTACACATTAAATCGGAACTCAACAACGTCATCAGGTTGCATTATATAGGTTTTGCCTTCGGTTCTAACTTTGCCAGCAGATTTTGCCACTGCTTCTGAGCCATGTTCAACCAGGTCTTTATAGTCTATTACCTGTGCTGCAATAAAGCCACGCTCAAAGTCGCCATGAATCACTCCAGCGGCTTGCGGGGCAGTGTAACCTTGTTTGATTGTCCAGGCTCGTACTTCTTTTTCGCCGGCAGTTAAGTAGCTTTGTAGGCCTAGTGTTTCATACGCAGCATGAATAAGTTGTTCTAGGCCAGATGATCTCACCCCATAGCTTTCTAACAGTTCTGCTCGGTCGCCTTCGTCTAAGTTTTGGAGTTCTTGCTCTAGTTTGGCGCAGATAAAAATAGCCTGAGACGGCAGGGCAAGTTTGGCTAGAGAGTCTTTTTTATCTTGGTTAGCAAGAGTTTCTTCATCTACGTTAAATACATAAATGACTTGCTTCATGGTAATGAGCTGGAGGTCTTTTACTTCTTCTAGTTGTTCTTCGTCAAGTGAATTTGCAGGTTTGCCACTTTCAAGGGCTTGCTTTAACTTCTCTGTAATTTCTACTTGTTTTTTTAGT
The DNA here is from genome assembly GCA_020428405.1 of Candidatus Saccharimonadota bacterium. GTDB lineage: Bacteria > Patescibacteriota > Saccharimonadia > Saccharimonadales > JAGQNJ01 > JAGQMZ01. The sequence continues at coordinate 9,031 of JAGQMZ010000003.1, forward strand.
TTTGGGTTTGCTTTGGCTTCTTTGGCAAGCTTGGGTAGGCGGTTTTCTACAGTTTGTAGGTCAGCCAAAATAAGTTCAGTGTTAATAGTCTCAATATCTTTCTGGGGGTTATGTTCTTTATCCACATGAACAACGTTGCCGTCGTCAAAAGCTCGCACAACGTGGGCTATTGCATTACAGGTTCTGATATTTGCCAAAAATTGATTACCCAAACCTTCGCCTTTACTAGCGCCGGCGACTAGTCCTGCAATATCAACAAAGTTTACAGTTGCAGGTTTTACAGGAGCATCATTGTATATTTTTGATAGTACATTTAAACGAGGGTCTGGTACAGGAACAATTCCGGTATTGGGTTCAATTGTGGCAAAAGGGTAGTTAGCCGCTAAAATATTGTTGTTAGTAAGGGCATTAAAAAGTGTGGATTTGCCAACATTTGGTAACCCAACAATACCAATAGATAAACTCATTACGTACATTATAACAGGGGTAGAGGATATTTAAAATAGTGATATAATTTTGTTATGAATATGTTTAAAGGTGTTAAGGCAACAAATGTTGAAGAATATTTAGATAATGTTCCGGCTGAGCGCAAAGACACTATTAATTTTTTACATCAGTTTATTCAAAAAGCTGCACCTGGCTTAAAGCCACATTTTGCTTACAATATGCTTGGCTACGGTAGTTTTAAGTACAAAAATTATAAAAAAGAGGATATGGATTGGCCGATTGTAGCACTGGCAAATCAAAAGAACTACGTGAGCGTGTATGTTTGTGCGGTTGACGGTGGTGAGTATATCGCAGAAAAGAATAAGAATAAACTAGGCAAGGTAAGCGTTGGTAAAAGCTGTATTAGGTTAAAAAAGTTAGAAGACGTTAACTTAAATGAGCTAGAAAAAGTAATAAAATTAGCGGCTAAAAACCCGGGCCTGGTTGGCGCTGGAGAGCATAAAAACAAATAACCGAAGTTTAAAAACCATAAGCACTGTAGTACAATTAGTAGCTAGTTATGGCCGATAATAAAACAAAGCTTTCTAGTGGTGGAGAAACGCATGAGGTAACTAGGGATAGTTCATGGAGGAGTAGGTTTAAATCAAAACTCAATTCTTTTAGTTACCACCAAAAAGTATTAGTAGCTTTCATTGTAATTGGGGTTGTGGCCACACTAGGCTTTGCGATACTTATAGCCTTTGATACTTCAGATCAGGATAATGGACTTATACAGGTGGATAATCAGGAAATAGATCAAGCAACACTTGATCAAGCACTTGAGCAAGCTGAAAAAGACCCTTCATCAATCCCTTCTGGTGCATTCATGCCAGAATTAGGGGAAGATTACTTTACAGCCGATAGTAACGCAAGTGATACGGAGTCATTTCAGTAATGAATTATCAACACGGAGCTAAAAACATACTAGTTTCTAAAAGAAACATTATTTTAATTAGCTTAATTATTACATTAGCGATTCTGGCTGTAAGTGTTGTATTATCTGGGACTGCTTTTGCCAACGGAGCCGTTGGTACTGGCGGTAGTGGTAGTGGTGGTGGTACAGGTGGTGGTGGATACAATTCTAGGAATGGCTTTACGTGGGCTGCATATGATATTAATGGCCCAGGCCCAAGCGGGGGCTTTAGGAATGGTGCTTCTTGGGGATCTATTAGGTCTGTATGTCAAGGGGTAAACGCAGGTAGTATTAGTATTTATGTAATACGCAGTGCAAATACAAACCAATTTAGAGGATATAACTATAATCAAGATTGGAGTATAGGTAAAATTGCTGATGGTTCTGTTATAGATGGTGGGAGAGCTACGGCAATTCCAAGCTACTGGGCTAGGGCTGCGTTTGATGCTTTGCCAGCAGCTGCGAAAGCAGGCTATACTTTTGGTGGATCAAATGGAAATGTATCTTGGCTTTGCACCGGCTTAGGTAATAATCCAAATCCTCAAGGCAGATCGCTATTTAGTTGTTCTCGTGGGTTTCAGGGATGGGCATTAGATGCAGATAACTTAAGTGCACGTCTTGGTGTTGCGGTATTAGTTAGGAGGAGTGGCACTACTGCGTGGAGTACATTAAGCCTTACTACTGCAAACCAGCCAATACCTGAACCGCCATTCAATAGATCAAATCTGGCCGCATTTGGTGTAAGTGGTAACCGTGGCTTTACGGTCTCATTGCCAAGCTCGTATAGGGACAATCTATCTTATGATTGGATGATTATTGCGGCTAATGCAACTGGCACACCAGGTGCTCCAATTGCAAATATAACCCTTCTAGATGGAGCACCATTCAGTAGTTTTAGGTGTCCGACACCATGGGACGTAGGCGTAAATGTAAGCTGTGATGTAGATGCCGGTACAATAACCTTTTCGGTTTCAAAAACCGGAACCGTTCCAGGTAATGTGACTGTTACCAGAAGTGCAAGACTGACAAATCCTGTTCGTGCTTTAGCTCCTTCTTCTCCAGTAACTTTGAACAACAGTCAAATACCATGGTCACAGACATATGACATAAATCCCCAGCCCGACCTTGGTCAGCATGTAGAGTCTAGTATATCTATTTCGCCCGGTGGCGCAGGAACTTCAAATAACACAAGTAACGATAGTGATAGTTGTAGTGATGGCCCCCGCACCGCCAAACCCTACCTCCGTGTATACGGCGGGGACGTAGTAACTGGTCTTGATTTCCAAGCATCTGATGGAACCTGCTCTGGTATAAAAGATACTACAGCAGGCATTAACGCCCATTCCAGAAATGCAGGGGGTAATCTAGTAGGTGCTGGCTCACAGTTTGCCACTAGTGCCGCCGGCCAAATCGTATCATTTATTTCTGCCGCTAACCACAACGGAGCAGCCTCAACTAATACAAGACCGTTTAAAGACTTAATGTTTAGTAATACTACATCTGGCAACTATGGTAATGACATAGGTGCCTACAGCGGCTGCCTGCCTGACTACTCTAAATTAATGGATACTACTGGGGGTGCTAGTAGTTATACCCCGGGATCTACTATTGCAGCCAATAGCTCTGGCGGTATTCGTCGTTACCATGAAGGTAATCTTGACATAACAGGAGACATTACATTACTACCATCACAAACCATTGATGCTGATAACGGCTTTGTTAACATCATTATTGTTAAAGGTGGCGACATACGTATAGCTCCAGTAGTAACACAAATAGATGCTTTGCTAGTGGCTATACCAGATGATTCTGGCAATGGCGGTACTATAGACACTTGTTACTTAAGTACAGTAGCAACCGGAGGCCCTTGTGTTAACAAACTAACCATAAATGGATCATTGGTTGCTAATAAGATAGAATTTGACCGTCTAGGTGGTGATTTACGAGATGCAGGTAGTGATGAAACGCCAGGCAGTGGCAGCATAGCCGAAGTCATCAACTACCCAGCTTACCTAAACTTTGTCTTTACAGGCCTAGTAGAAAATTCAGTACCAGCAGCCTCATCCCCACTTAACATAGGGGATTATGATAGTATTGCTGAATTACCGCCAGTTTTGTAGGTAAATCATAAGCAGTATAGTACAATTTAAATAATTGTATGAGTGAGTCATCAACTGAACAACAAGGTAAAACTTTTATTGAGAAAAAGCCACCAAGCAAGTGGAAAAAAATTGCAAACTTTAAAGCTTATAGTAAAAAAAATAAAATATTAGCTGTGATAGCAGTTTTAATAATATTTTCTAGCGTAGTAAGTTTGATTGGTTATAAATATTGGCAATCAAGATATTACATTTCCCCAGAAGAAGAAGCACTAGTTTTACAAGAAGCAAAAGATTTAATGATACAAGGTGACTTTGAAGCTGCCGATGCAAAATACCAATATTTAATTAGTAAAAAGTTATACAGCCAAGACAAAGCAAATATATATCAAACTCAGTCAAAGCTTTGTGGTGATCTTAATAAGTATGACTGTAGCTTAACGGCATGGAAAAATTCTGGCCAACTTATTAAGCCTGACTATCAGTACTACTTAACGTTGGCAAATCTATTAAGTATAAACGGTGATGAATCAGGTAGCATTATTGCTTATCGACAAGCATATCAAAATATGGAAAATAACCTTGATTTAAGTGACGAGGATAAAGAATTAAAATCTGAATTAAAGGAGTACCTAAATGCTAACCAATAAGATAAAGAAGTATCTTTTAATTTCATCGATTATGCTTGGTAGTTTTTTGGGAGTGATTATTGTAAATACATCTAATGCTGAAGCAGCCACCGTTTACATCCCTATGAGCTATAATAGTCCGTCGCCCGGGCTTTTAAATGCTTACAAGGATCGGCCGGGAACACCACAATATGCAATAGTTGGGCCAGCCACTACCTCTCGTGGTATATTGAATGAAAGGTATAGTGAATCTTTATCTCCAGGTGCAAGGAATTTTATAAGACGAGTTTTTTCGGCTGAAGCTAGATTTAACATACCTCCTTGCGCATCAGGTTTATCTATATCTATGACAGGTCTCGGGGGGAGTGGTGGGCAAAGCGTCTCTTTTAGAGGTTATTCTGGGCCAAGAGGTTCCGAGGGAGCATTTTACCCTCCCACATATGACTGGCCTGAAGCTCGAGCTGATATCTGGAGTAATTCAAATGGTACTGGTCTATTGGCAACTTCCTTTGCCCCCGCTTTAGCAGATATTGGCCCAGGTGATACTGTAACATTTTCGTCATCTTCTTTTAGCCCAAGTAATGTATACATAACTCCTGCTGATTTAAGTAACGGTATTACCTTTTCTTTTTGGGTAGAGACGTTTGACCAGCTTAGTAATCAAGGTTTATTTGGTATTGGCAGGCAATGGAGCTTTAATTTGACTGGAAGTCCGTTTCTAAGAGTAACCTATAATACTGACAGCTGCCCATCATTCAATTTAAATGCCAATATAGATATTGATCGTAACACTGGTGACGTTGACTTTTCGTCATACAACAGTGGGAATGGAGCCTCACGTTTTAGCGATGGTGCCGGCGCACGCGTAATTCGACAAGTCTGGGTGAATGGTGCTCCTCAACTTTCTGGTTCTAATAACACCTCTAGAGAGATAATTAATCCTAGTGCAAACTGGCAAGATAACTGGTCTGGAGCTTCTGTCCTTCCTGGTGATGTAATATGTGCTGAACTTACAGTTGGTCCAAGGTCTGGGTTAACTGACTTTGCAGTTTTTAGCGAGCCCCCATCTCCGCTTACAAATCAATACGCTCACCAAGGAGGCTTAAATGTAAACTGTGTTACTAATGTTGCCAAACCCTACCTCCGTGTATACGGCGGGGACGTAGTAACTGGTCTTGATTTCCAAGCATCTGATGGAACCTGCTCTGGTATAAAAGATACTACAGCAGGCATTAACGCCCATTCCAGAAATGCAGGGGGTAATCTAGTAGGTGCTGGCTCACAGTTTGCCACTAGTGCCGCCGGCCAAATCGTATCATTTATTTCTGCCGCTAACCACAACGGAGCAGCCTCAACTAATACAAGACCGTTTAAAGACTTAATGTTTAGTAATACTACATCTGGCAACTATGGTAATGACATAGGTGCCTACAGCGGCTGCCTGCCTGACTACTCTAAATTAATGGATACTACTGGGGGTGCTAGTAGTTATACCCCGGGATCTACTATTGCAGCCAATAGCTCTGGCGGTATTCGTCGTTACCATGAAGGTAATCTTGACATAACAGGAGACATTACATTACTACCATCACAAACCATTGATGCTGATAACGGCTTTGTTAACATCATTATTGTTAAAGGTGGCGACATACGTATAGCTCCAGTAGTAACACAAATAGATGCTTTGCTAGTGGCTATACCAGATGATTCTGGCAATGGCGGTACTATAGACACTTGTTACTTAAGTACAGTAGCAACCGGAGGCCCTTGTGTTAACAAACTAACCATAAATGGATCATTGGTTGCTAATAAGATAGAATTTGACCGTCTAGGTGGTGATTTACGAGATGCAGGTAGTGATGAAACGCCAGGCAGTGGCAGCATAGCCGAAGTCATCAACTACCCAGCTTACCTAAACTTTGTCTTTACAGGCCTAGTAGAAAATTCAGTACCAGCAGCCTCATCCCCACTTAACATAGGGGATTATGATAGTATTAGCGAGCAGCCACCTATTTTGTAAAAAGAAAAAAGCAGTATTGCATACAAAATGCTTATGCTATAATCAGACATAACATGAGCTTATTAACTGGTGTTTCTGACTTTTTTGGCCTAGACATCGGTACCACAGCAGTAAGACTAGTAGAATTACGAGGGGGTGGGCCGGTAAAACCATTGGTGCGTTACGGATATGTGCCAATTGATATTCGTTTGGCAGTAAGTGACTCTAAGCCTGATCAGCAAAAAACGGCTCAGGTGTTAAAAGATTTATTAGTACAATCTAAGGTTACAAGCAGAAATGTAGTTGTTGGTATTCCGTCACAAAGAGTTTTTACTACGCTTGTTGATATAGACAAACTAGAAGGTGACGAGCTTGATAAATCTATTAAGCTTCAGGTTGATTCAATAATACCTACGCAAGCTTCTGAATCTAAGATTGATTGGGTTGTGCTTGGTGATTCACCGAAAGATCAAAATAAAGTAGAAATTTTACTAACAAGCGTTCCTAATGAGTACGTTGAGGGAAGGTTAGATATGTTGGAGTCAATAGGCCTTAATGTTATTGCTTTTGAGCCGGATAACATTGCTCTAACCAGATCTTTAGTTGCGCCAGACGCCACGTTGCCGCAAATGGTGGTCGATGTTGGTCAGAATAGTACGGATATAGTTATAACTATGAATGGCGCACCAAGACTAACTAGATCAATTCCCACAGGAGCGGGGGCAGTTGTGAAGGCTGCCATGCAAAACTTAAATATTGATGAACAACAAGCTCACCAATTTGTGTATAAGTTTGGTCTTAGCCAGGATAGGCTTGAGGGCCAGATATACAACGCGGTAATTAGTACGGTTGATATTATGGAGGCTGAGCTAGAAAAATCTATAAAATTCTTTGCAAATAGGTATCAAACACAAATTGAAAGAATTATTGTATCTGGTGCAGCATCAGTAATGCCAGATTTGCCAGCCTATATTGCAAATAAGACAGGACTAAGTGTAGAAATAGGTAATGCTTGGCGAAATGTTAGCGTAGGCTCAGCCCAGCAAAATGATTTAATGGCGCTATCACCATATTTTGGGGTAGCAGCAGGTTTAGCGGAGAGAAATGAATAATGGTTCAATTCAATTTATTACCAGATGTAAAACTAGAGTATGTTAAAACACAAAGGACTAAGCGGCTAGTTATATTTGGTGCACTTGGTGTTACAGGTATTTGTGTATTTATACTTGTTTTGCTATTTATGCTAGTAAATGTATTTCAAAGACAACATATAGGTAATTTGAATGACGACATCAAACAATATACAGCTGATTTAGAAAAAGTACCCGAGTTAGACGAAGTTCTTACTATACAGAACCAACTAAACGTATTGAATGGATTACACGAACAAAAACCTGCAGCACAGCGAATATACGATTACCTTGTACAGTTAACACCTTCAGATGCCAAACTATCTGAAGTCTCTATAAATTATGAGGAAAACACCATTTCACTTAGTGGGTCAGCAACTAGCCTACAAGTTATAAATAAATTTGTTGATACCGTAAAATTTACTGAATATCAGTATGATGATGCAAAAGACCGTGCGTTTTCAAATGTAGTACTATCTAGTTACGGAATTAGCGAGAGTGACTCTGCTCAAGAAAGAACATCTTACACCATTGATCTTATATACGATCCAGTGATATTTGATAACACAAAAGCTGTTACACTTGTTGTTCCACCAATTATATCTACTAGATCCATAACCGAAAAGCCACAAGACTTATTTGAGCCAAAGCCTATAGAAAATCCTATAGATGGAAACGGAGGAACTCAATAATGGCAAAAAGTGCAGGCACAGGAAAAAGAGACCTAATAGGCAAGACAAACTCAAAAATGGTTGCTACTGTTGCCATAGCAGCTTTCTTGAGCGTATTTTCTTTAATTGCAGCTAGAGCTTTATGGAGTCAAAGAGGCTATCAGTCTAGAGTGATAGGAGAAAAAGAAAAAGCCGTAAGTCAGCTTGAAGAAAATATAAAAGCAGTTGAAGAGCTTGAGGTATCTTATAGAGCATTTGTAGAAACGCAAGATAATGTTATTGGTGGTAACTCTCAAGCTCTTGGCGATCGTGATGGTGATAATGCAAAAATTGTGCTAGATGCATTGCCGAGCAAGTATGATTACCCGGCTCTTATAACCAGTATGGAGAAGTTGCTTGCAGAAAATAACTTTACTCTAAAGTCAATTGGTGGCCAAGATGATGAAATCGCTCAAGCAGAATCAAGTTCAGCAGAGCCAGTCATGGTTCCGTTTAGCTTAACTAGCGAGGTCGGTAATTACGTCCGTGTAAATGAACTATTACAAACTCTTTACCGTTCAATCAGGCCAATACACTACAAGAATTTAAATATTAGTGGTAGTGGAGAGTCTGCCTTGGAGGTTAGTGTAGACGGGTTTACGTACTATCAGCCTTCAAAAGAGTTCAAGGTAGATACAAAGGTGGTTAAGTAAATGAAACAAAAAGACATAGCACTTATAATAGTAATCTCATTTATATCTGGCATACTTTCTTTCTTTCTAACTAATTTGCTCATTACAAACCCAGAGAACAGGCAAGAAGAAGTAGAAGTTGTAGAACCTATATCAAGCACATTTACAGAACCAGATACCAGATATTTTAACGCTGAAGCTATTAACCCAACTCAACTTATACAAATTGGTAATCAAGATAATCAACAGCCTCTTTAGTGGTGGGAGCGTGAGCTCATGAGCGTGTTATCTACCGAAGTACAAAAAAAGGTTGAGAAAGCCATAGTTGATCAAGGCTTGTTGACAGCACAAAAAATTGCCCAACTAAAAGATAAGGCTGACAATGACAATACTCCTTTCTTTTCACTTTTAATTAAAGAAGATAACATTTCTGACGAATTGCTGACAAAGATGACTGCTAGCGCCTCGGGCGTGCCCTATGTTAATCTTTCTAATGCTAAAATTAAAGCACAAGTATTACAGTTGCTCCCATATGAAATGGCTGAACGGTATATGGCTGTGCCTTTGGGGGAGATGGAGCACAGATTGGTTGTTGCAATGCTTGATTCTGATAACGTTCAAGCTATAGATTTTTTGTCTAATAAAATCGGTAGACCCATACGTGTATTTGCCGCAAGTGAATCAGGTATCAGGCACGTTCTTATGCAATACAAGACTGCTTCAAAGCCAGGAATGACCAACGCCTATGAAGAAGCAAGTACTGGAATTGAAATACCAGAAGAATTTAAACGTGCGGCAAGAGCCGAACAAGCTGAACAAGACCAATCTAATCAGGCTATAAAAACCCTGTCTCAAGATTCACCAATAAGCAAAGTTTTATCAGCCATTTTAGAATATGCAGCCAATAATGGAGCTAGTGATATTCATATAGAGCCTACAGAAAAAGACTTAAGAATTAGGTGTAGAATTGACGGTGTATTGCGTGAAATCATGAGGTTGCCCAAATCAACAGAACCACCGCTAGTTTCTCGCGTAAAGATACTAGCTAGTCTTAAGATTGATGAGCATAGGTTGCCACAAGATGGTCAATTTACCGTAAGTGTGGCTGATAAAAGTATTGATTTGCGTATAGCTATATCTCCTGTTGTTTGGGGCGAGCAGGTTGTTATTCGATTACTTGATAAGTCTGGCACAAGCTTAAAATTAGAGGATATGGGCTATAAAGGGAGGGCGCTAAGATCAATCAGAGGAGCTCTTCAAAGTCCTAATGGAATGGTATTAACATCTGGCCCAACTGGCTCTGGTAAGTCAACCTCTATGTACGCTTTACTGCAAGAAATTAAAAACGACACAATAAATATTGTAACTCTTGAAGACCCTGTTGAGTACAAAATGAACGGCATTAACCAAATACAAGTTAATACAGATATTGGCTTAACTTTTGCATCAGGCCTTCGTTCTGTACTTAGGCAGGACCCTAATGTTGTTATGGTAGGTGAGATTCGTGACAAAGAAACCGCTACACTAGCTGTACAGGCTGCATTAACTGGCCACTTAGTGTTTTCTACACTTCATACAAACTCAGCTGCTGGTATTTTGCCAAGACTGCTAGATATGGGCATAGAGCCTTTTTTGATAGCTTCAACTGTACGTACAGTTATTGGCCAGCGTCTTGTTAGAAGATTAGCTGATGGGGCAGAACAGTATCAATCTAATAGTGCAGAAGTACAAGCAATTAACAAGGTTCTAGGTAGTATGCTGCCTAAAACTAAGCAAGACGTTCCAAAAATTGCCGAGGATCTTGGGTATAAAACCTTGCCTATGCAGGGTCAAAACGCTTATACTTTATTTAAGGGCAAAGAAACTGCCTCTGCACCTGGTGGCTATAAAGGAAGAATGGGCTTGTACGAGGTCTTTGATGTAACGCCAGAGATCCAGCAACTTATTCTAAAGCGCGCTACTAGTAGTGAAATTCAAAAACTAGCCATTCAACAGGGGATGGTAAGTATGCGCCAAGACGGATACTTAAAAGCGCTAGCTGGCCACACTACATTATCAGAAGTTGATAGAGTAGCTGCAGAGGATAGTGCCTAAAATAAGAAAGCGGTGGGAAGAAATATGGAATCACAACCAAGAATAGAATTACTACTAGAAGAAGTTGTAAAGCGTAAAGCATCAGATCTTCACCTTCAAGTAGGCTTGACGCCAATGCTAAGAATTGACGGTAAGCTTACACCAACACCTGGCACTCAGGTATTGAACGAAGAAGCTGTAGAGGCTTTGGTTTTTTCTATCCTGGATGAAGACCAAAAACAAATTTTGCTTAAAGATAAAGAGTTTGATTTCAGTTTTGCCTTTGGTGATCTTGGCCGGTTTCGTGTAAATGCTTTCCATGAGCGTGGTAATCTTGCGGCAGCCTTGCGTTTAATTCCTAACGAGCTATTAAGTGTAGAGCAGCTAGGCTTGCCAACCGTTGTAAATAAATTTGCCCAGCATCCTAGGGGTCTTGTGCTTGTAACTGGGCCAACTGGTTCTGGTAAGTCCACTACTTTGGCGGCTCTTGTAGATAAAATCAATAGCGAGCGAGCGGAACACATTATTACTATTGAAGATCCAATTGAATTTACTCATAAATCTAAGAAGTCTGTTGTTGTACAAAGAGAAGTCCACTACGATACTTATTCGTTCTCGGCAGCTCTGCGTAGTACCTTGCGTGAAGACCCAGATGTAGTGCTTATTGGCGAGATGCGAGACCTAGAGACTATAGCCTCGGCAATTACTATTGCCGAAACGGGCCATTTAGTTTTTGCAACGCTTCATACCAACTCGGCAGCGCAGAGTATCGACCGTATGATTGACGTATTTCCACCGCATCAACAACCGCAAATCAGGGCTCAGCTTTCTAACATATTAATGGCAATTTGTTCACAGAGGTTGATTCCTTCAATCGGTGGCGGGCGTGTAGCGGCAGCAGAAATTTTAATAGCAACACCTGCCGTAAGAAACATTATCCGTGAGGGCAAGAGCCACCAGCTAGAGGCTGTTATTCAAACAGGTGCAGAGTTTGGCATGCAATCTATGGATAAAACACTGGTAGAACTTATTCATTCAGGAACAATTACGTACGACGAAGCTCGCAATTATGCCGTTGATCTAGGGGAATTAGACAGGTTAATGAGGGGTTAAATGAATGTTAACGTTTAAGTATACGGCACGAGACCCGGCAACTAAGAAGAAAATTATAGCAGAAGTAGATGCAGATAACGAAAAATCCGCAGCAAAAATTATTCGCGATCAAGGCCTTATTCCGGTTTCGGTAACGGCAAATAAAGAGGGTGGACTGTTTTCTAAGTTTAAGAATCGCATTAGCACAAAAGATAAAGTATTGTTTTCTCGCCAACTTTCAACACTTATAAATGCGGGATTGCCATTAGTGCAATCTTTGCGCAATGTATCTGGGCAAACTCAAAATAAAGCTTTTCAGGCAGTTATTGCTAAAATTATTACTGATATTGAGGCAGGCAGTAGCTTTCATGAAGCGCTAGCTAAGCACCCCAAAGTATTTAATGACGTCTTTGTAAACTTAGTTGCAGCAGGTGAGGCCTCGGGTACCCTAGATAAAGCGCTTGCCCGTTTAGCAGACCAGCAAGAAAAAGACGCCGAGATTGTTCGCAAAATTCGCGGTGCTATGGTTTATCCAGTTATTGTTCTTGTAGTAATGGTTGCTGTGGTTGGTTTTATGATATTAACCGTAATGCCACAGGTAGAAAAAATATACGCAGACTTACCGGGGGCCAGCTTACCGTTAATAACGCGTGTTCTTATTGCTATAGCAAACTTTACAACCAAATATTGGTGGATTGTCTTAATAGCATTAGCACTTACGGCATTTTTTACTACCAGATGGGCAAGAAGCTTAGGTGGTAAAGAAGCAATAGACAAAGCAAAGATGAGAATGCCCGTTTTTGGCCCACTATTTATGAAGGTTTACATGGCTCGTTTTACCAGAACGGGTGCAACATTAGTAGCAAGCGGCGTTCCACTTATACAAATGCTAGAGATTGTAGGTAGAGCTATAAATAATATTCACCTTGAACGTTCAATAAATAAAATCATAGAAAAGGTAAAAGGTGGTAAGGCCCTATCAGAGTCTATAAAGGGTGACGATAACTTTTTAACCTTAGTTCCAGACATGATTAGAATAGGTGAACAATCGGGCTCTTTAGAGGATATGTTAGAGCGTACAGCGGAGTATTATGAAAAGGAAGTAGACCAACAAATAAAGACCATCTCGACAATTATAGAGCCTATATTAATGGTTTTGCTTGGTGTTGTTGCATTCGGTATTGTTGCCGCCGTGTTATTGCCAGTTTACGGATTAGTAAATCAGACTAATATTGTTTGAGGGTTTAGGGCCTGTCTGTGTAAAAATACTTGCATTTATACCAAAATACTAATAATATTCTAAGCATAAGCAACATGCTTTAAAAAACACCATAAGGGGGAATAAATGTTACAAAAATATAAAGATAAGAAAGACCAGGGATTCACCATCATCGAGGTGTTGATTGTGCTTGCCATAGCTGGCCTAATCATCTTGATTGTGTTCTTGGCCGTACCTGCGCTTCAGCGTAACTCACGTAATACGCAGCGCCGAAACGACGTCAGCGCAATATTGGGCTCAATTCAAGAGTTTTCCAACAATAATGGAGGCGATTTACCGACCGCTACTGATAAGTCAACAGTTCTAGCGAATGCCGAACGAGGCATATATGAAGATGATGCTGCGATATCAATTAGTGGCTCAGTGCCAACAGCTCCAGCTGATGCATCAACACAACTTGAAACAGTTGATATCATCACTGGCGGTACTTGCAGTAGCCCAACGACCGCCACTACAACGGGTGCGAGCAGCAGAGAGGTTGCCATCCGCTTCTGGGTAGAAACTTCAGGCGCACCTCAGGAACAATGTCAAGCTAGCTAAAAAAGCGAAACTAGCAAATGACAAAATGAGCGGGGAGCCCCCCCGCTCATTTGTTTTTGAATGCTATAATATAAAACATAAGCAACGAGCAACAGCGTGCAAATTAATAACAACAAACGGGGCAATAATGCGTTTACTATCATAGAAGTTATGATTGTGCTTGCCATAGCTGGCCTAATCATCTTGATTGTGTTCTTGGCCGTACCTGCGCTTCAGCGTAACTCACGTAATACGCAAAGAAAAGAAGGAATGTCTCTTGTTGTTTCTGCTTTTAAAGAGTGCTTGCGAAACCACCATAATAAGATTAGCAGCAATTGTGATTCTGAAACGCTCATGACGTCGTATATTACTTTTGATGAGCTAAAGATGTTTACTGGATATACATTTCCAAATCCAACATTAGATGAGTTTAACTCTGTAGATGGCGTATGTAGTGACACTAAGACTGACGTTGTGCCGGTGGCAGTAGGTCATTTTCGTACCTATATTTAATTGAGACAAGTGGCGTGCCTCAAAAGTAATGCTTAGGGGTACTTTATCTGAATAATTATATGAATAATACTATAATTGATTACAGTATTATTGTTATTATCATCTGTTAATAATTGCTAACTTACCTTGCAACATAGGTACGCGTAGGGTTTTTTAAACAGTAACGTTTTATATTATAATAAAAAGAATGATTATAGCGGGGCTATTTATACTTGGTCTTATCTTTGGTAGCTTTATTAATGCTTTGGTGTGGCGTATAAAAAACAAAAAAGACTGGGTTAAAGACCGATCAATTTGCATAAACTGTAAGCATGAACTCCAGGCCAGATATCTTGTGCCAGTTTTTAGTTGGTTATGGCTAAAAGGTAAGTGCGCCTACTGTAAAAAGCCAATTTCATGGCACTACCCAGCAATAGAGGTGTTTACTGGCATTGTATTTGCCGTTAGTTATGCGGCTTGGCAAGATGGCTTTTCTTTTCTGGGCATTGTGCTGTTTATTTTATGGCTAAAAATAACTATCCTGCTGGTGGCGCTATTTTTATACGATATAAAGTGGATGTTGTTGCCTAATAAACTTGTTGGGCCATTAACGCTTGTAAGCGTCATTTATGTAAGCTTAAAAGCTTACGCCGTAGCTGATTGGCTAGTTGTGGTTAGTGCTATTGGCGGTGCCGTAGTCTTGGCGGGAATATTTTGGGCACTTTTTGAAGTATCTAGGGGTAAATGGATAGGCGGCGGTGATGTTAAAATTGCAGTGTCTCTTGGGCTACTTGCTGGGTCGATGCTCAATGCGTTTTTAGTTGTGTTTATTGCGTCTATAATGGGCACACTTATTGCTTTGCCTATGTTGCTTTCTAAGAAGGCTAAGGCTAATACTAAACTTCCTTTTGGTCCTTTTTTGATAATTGCTGCTATGATTGTGTTTTTTTGGGGCCAGACGTTTATAGATTGGTATAGCAGTTTGCTGTACTTTTAACATAAGCGCTATGGTATAATTTGCCTATGATTCGCAACTTACGCACCTCTGAAGGTGGGTTTACTATAATGGAGCTAATAATTGTGTTAACCGTGGCAGTTGCCATTACGGCCAGCGCCTTGGCTGTTTTTAATGGCAGAATACCACGTACGCGCTTTGAATCATCTGTAAATGATTTAGCCTCAAAAATAGAAAGCACCATGAGCGAGATATCATCTGGTTATTACCCTAACACTGGGGTAGACTGCTCAGTAGGGTCGTCTGGGCGTGTACAGATATCTAGTGGTTCTACTGAACAAGGCGAAAACTCTGAATGTATTTTTATAGGAAGTTTGGTTAAGTTTGGTAGAGATACGGGCTCGCAAGGCAGTAGTTGTTCGCCATCTAGTACAGGAAACTGTGACGTTGTTAGGTTTTATACGCTAGTGGGTGCTCGTGCAGATAGTTCTGGCGAACCGTACGAAAACATAAATGATGCAAATCCTGGTATTAATGAAGCTTTATCACAAGATTACATTATTCCTTACGGAACATTTATAACAAAAGTAGAGGTTGGAGGTGATGAAGACAGTGTGGTAGGTCTAGCTAAGACATTTGGTACATCGCTTAGTTCTAACGGAGATTTAGAGGGCGCATCAACATCGGAGCTTCTAAAATTAACTACTACTACGACTTTGGGGAATAATGATAGCAATTTTGAAACTGTATTTACTAATGCGGGCGGTCCTGGTGGTTCTAAGTTTGCTAGCATAAACCCTTCACAAGGCGTTTTGGTCTGCTTAGCTAGCCCGGGAACTAATCAGTTTGCCACTATTGAATTTGGTAGAAGTGGCGCAACAGGGGCAGTTGAAAGATTTATACAGGAAGGATCACCGGCAGCAGGATGTTAAGGGTTAGAAATATAAGAGGCGACACAATTGTAGAGGTAATGATTGCCCTTGCTGTGCTCGGGTTTATTATTGTTGGAGCTTATTCTATTGCCTCAAGAAGTTTAAACGCTACAAGAATAGCACAGGAAAGAGGTGAGGCAACCAAGATTGCCGAGGGCCAGCTAGAGGCAATAAGAGATTATTTTAGAACCGACAGAACAAAAGATGAAATTAAACATGATGGTTATCTTGGCATAGCTAACAATGATACTGCTACAGAGTTTAGTCTTCCGGCTTCAGAAAGTGGATTCTGTGTGGTGTATACTCCAGGACCGTCAGGTGGTGTTAACTCCAGCAACATTTCTGGGCCAATTGGCACAACTAAACCGGAATGTACCTTTAGCAACTTGTATAATGTTTATATTAATACGTCTTATGTTGTTTACCAGGCTGACGATGGTGGTGGTACTGTAGATCTAAGAAGGCTTACATATTCTGTTAATGTGTCCTGGGATCGAGCGGGCGGTGGCGGTAGAGAAACATTAACAATTCAAGACAGGTTTAACTATGGTGGTTAATAGGGTAAAAAACTTAAATAACAAAGGATATACCATAGTAGAACTATTGGTTGCAACCGCGGTTTTTTCTACAGTTATTATTACTGTATCTGTTATGTTGGTACAGATTAGTAGAATGTACTATAAGGGAACAGTACTGTCTAAAACGCAGAACTCTGCCAGGGAAATAACAGAAGATATATCTAACTCCTTAAAGTTTGGCAGTTCTGCTGTTCGTGGGGATATGCCCATCCCAGCAAATGCTACTGGTAGCTTCTGTATTGGCAGTATAAGGTATAAGTATTCAATTATTGGTGTACTTCCGGTAGCTCCTACAACCAGTGCATTATCAAGAGAAAAGCTAAACAACCCTAATGCTGATTGCTCGGTTCCCGGTTCTGATAGCAAAGATATGCTTGATGATAATATGCGTATAAATACTTTGTATGTTAGCCGAGTTACTGGTAGCTCTGGCTTGTATAGAATAATTGTAGATATTGTATACGGTGAGGACGAGCTATTGACTTCTCTCGGGTCAGATGCTGAAACTGGGCACAATTTGCAATCATGTGATGGACAGGTTGCTGGCAGTCAATGGTGTGCTAGAAGTAGGTATGAAACTTTTGTGTCAACCCGGCTTTGAGGGTACATTAAAAGAGATTGCATAATATTACGGCTATAATATAATGAATGTAAGCATGAGAAGTAAAAAGTTTGGGGTAGTAAAAAGCAACAGCGCGGGAATAGCGTCATTTACAGTAGTAATAATTATTATGATGATCTCTACATTGCTTGTTTTAAGCTTTGCGACTGTTGTTCGCAGAGAACAGCGCAGAGCTCTTGATAAACAGCTTAGTTCGCAGGCATTATATGCTGCTGAAACCGGAGTACGTGATGTTCAGCAAGCAGTACAAGCCGGTTTGATTGATCCAACTGATCCATCAGATGATATTAGTGATTGCAACGATTTTACAAGTCTTGTTAGTCCATCGGGTGGCGGTGATGAAGCAAATATTGTGGAGGGAAATGTTGAATATAGCTGTGCGTTGGTAGATTTTACCCCTGATGATTTAGACTTAACTTTATCTCAAACTTCTGGCCAACGGCTGGTTCCAATAACTCCTGTAGGTGGTGCAAACCCAAATAGAATTAGAATAAGTTGGGAAGATGAAGAATCAAGCAGTGAATTTTGGACTAGTTCAGCACCTGCATTACCTGATCAGGCTAACTTTCCAATGATGAGAGTTGTTATAATGCCTGTACCTAACGGGCAATCAATTGATGCCTTTAACAACAGTACTCAAACTTTGTTTTTGTACCCTAATGCTGGACCGCAAAACACCGTTGCAAGTATAAATTATACTGGCGCGTTATCTGGCGATGATGTTTATAATAACGGTAACCAGGGGGCGTTTGTAAATGGCAATTGTAATACCGGCAAACGGCTTAGCAGTGAAGGGCCGTATGCGTGTAGTGTTGATATAACTGGAATTAGTGGTGGTGAATATATAGTTGGGTTTCTGCCGTTGTACGACTCATTAAAAACCAATGTTGCCGCTTTTGAGACCGTTCCTGGCGGCGTCGAGAACTCTGTGGAAATTCAAGGTGCTCAAGCAATAATAGATGTAACAGGCAAAGCAGAAGACGTACTACGCCGTATTCGTGTTAGAGTACCAATCCAATTTGGAGCTGAACTTGAAGCATATGAAACATCCGATCCCATTAACTCATTTACTCCTATTGCTGCTATTAATTCTAAAAGTGCAATTTGTAAACTATGGGAACGAACAAACTCTGAGGTAACTACAACTTGCCCGGGTGGCCCGGCTTCACCAATACCTTTCTAAAAAGTTTATTGAGCTAAAATAATTAGTTATTTATTTATGTGATACACGCCATTATTTTGAATGGAATTTTTTATGGACTTCTTTTAGGTGAGGGTCGGTTACGTGAGTATAAATTTGGGTAGTTGCAATATTGCTATGACCAAGTAGTGACTGTACGCTTCTAAGATCTGCACCGTTCATAAGTAAGTCTGTAGCAAAACTATGCCTTAAGGTGTGCGGAGAAACATGTTTAGTTATGCCAGCAAGCCGAGCATATTTTGCGACCATACGTTGTACGCTTCTGGCTGTTAGTCGTTGGTAATTTCCAGACCTGTCTTCTTTTTGTTTTTGTCTTGTGTGATTAATAAATAGGGCAGGAATTGTATCGTTCCTAGAATCTATATATTCTTGTAGCCATTTTGCGGCTTCGTCACTGATAAATATTGGCCTGTCTTTTTGCCCTTTGCCGCGAACTGTAAATTCTTTAAGCTTTAGATTTACGTGTTCTTTGTTTAGGTTAACTAATTCAGACACACGAAGCCCACTAGAGAATAATAGTTCTAAGATAGCTTTATCGCGCTTTCCGGCAAGTTTACTGAGGTCAGGTTGAGCAAATAAATTACTCAACTCTTCTTTTGAAAGGAAGGTAACTTCTTTTCTAGATACTCTAGCTAGCTCAATTTTTTCTGGTGGTAGAGCTTTAATGTTTCTTTTAGAGCACCACTTTAAAAAGCTTCTGAGTGCTATTAAATGATAGTTAAGTGTATTTTTTTGTAGCTCATCTGAAGTGTTTGTGCCAAGCCTATTGAGCCATAGGCGCCATTTGCGGACAAGCTCATCATCTATGTTTGCTACATTAATATTGCCTGCATAATCTTCTAGTCTGGTTAAATAATGGTCGTAATTTCTTATAGTTTTTTGTGAACGGTTTTGCTCAATTTCTAAGTATTCAAGAAATTCTGTTTTGGCTTTATGAAACGTCATGTTATTTATTGTACGACATTAGCTTTTTGATTTGATATAATTATTAAAAAGTTTAGAAAGGAAGACATGGAACGAACATTAATTATTTTAAAACCTGATACCGTTAAACGTAGTTTAGTAGGTGAAATAATTTCTAGGTTTGAAAAAGCAGGACTAAAACTTGTTGGAATGAAAATGATGATTCCAGAAATGGAGCTACTAAAAAAGCATTATCCTGACGAGCTAGTTCCTATTGTAGGCAATAAAACAAAAGAAGATTGGGACGCATATGGTGTGGAGTATAGTGAATCAATAGAAGAGATTGGCGAAATGATTGTAAATGCTACTCGTGAATTTATGAGGAGTGCTCCAGTTGTAGCAATGGTTTTAGAGGGCGGACACGCAGTTGAGATAGTAAGAAAAATGGTTGGTAAAACAGGGCCAAAAGATTCTGCCCCGGGCACTATTAGGGGTGACTATGCGCATCTAAGCCTCGGTAGGGCGTCTTTAAAGAAAAAAGGTGCCGCAAATATTATTCATGCTTCTGGTACGGTTGATGAAGCTAAGCAAGAAATTATGATGTGGTTTGATGAGGATGAGCTGTTTGAGTATAAAACAGTTCATGAAGATCTAACACAAGTGTAGTATCTCTCTAGGCTATAATTAAATGATGACATCGTGATGCGTCCTTGTAGTTCAACGGATAGAACAACTCCCTCCTAAGGAGTAGATCCAGGTTCGATTCCTGGTGAGGACACCAGCGTAGGGTATAGATTTAAGAAAATAGAGTACAATATAACCATGAGCAAAAAAGAAAAAACTCCAAAAAAGGATTTTGCTGATCAGTTTGATGATGAAGAAGTACTTTTTGTTTTTAGAAAACACCCTGTTGTTATGAGAAAAGGCTTAATTATCTCTATGATTGCAATACTAGCAGGCACAATTCCGGCACTAATTAAGCCAGAGTTATCTTATTTTTACGGTGGCTTAGCGGTAGGCTTGGTTCTTGCGGTTATTGTGTTTATTCCATCTTGGATTATATGGTTCTATAGCGTGTTTATTGTTACAAACCAAAGGCTTATTCAAATAACACAAAAAGGGTTCTTTAATAAATCGGTTGTAGACATCGGTCTTAAAAAAATACAATCTACTAACTATGAAATAAAAGGAATACAGGCAACTTTGCTAGGATTTGGTACAATAATGATACAAACTTACATGGGGGATTTAGTAGTTCACGAGGTTCACAAACCAGCAGAAGTAATTAGAAAGCTAAATGAAGTTTTAAGGGGCGAGGGTATAGAGCCAGAAGAAATGGACGAAGCTGAACTAGAAGAGAAGGGTAATGAAGAAGCGTTTGAAGAAATTTAGAAAGAGCAAAAAAACAGATAGTAGCTCGTCAAAAGATTTGGTAACTACTAGTAACTTACCCAAAGTTACTAACGATACCGTTGCTGAACATAGAGAAGAAGTACTTTCTAGTGCTAGAAAGTATATATATCCGCTTAAACAGTCTAAGCACAAGATAGTTGTATTTACCGTTTCTATTGTTTTAGTAACTTTGGTAATTTTCTTTACTTATTGCACTGTTGCGCTGTACAAGCTTCAATCGACATCAGCCTTTCTATATAAAGCAACCCAAGTTGTGCCTTTTCCGATTGCCAGGCAAGGCAGCAGATTTATAGCCTACGAAAACTATTTATTTGAAGTAAGGCGCTACAAACACTTTCAGGAAAACCAGCAAGATATCGATTTTGAGACTGAATTTGGCAGCTCTCAGTTAGATGAGTATAAACGCAGGGCAATGGCAAAAGTTATAAACGATGCCTATATAAAACAACTAGCAAAAGAAAATGACATTTCTGTCAGTGACCAAGAGGTAGAAGATCAAATCACTCTTCTTAGAAGCCAGGAAAAACTTGGCAGTAGTGAAGATGTGCTGGAAGATGTTTTACGTGAATATTTTGGCTGGTCCAGAGATGACTTTAAGCGTTATACCAGGAGTAACTTATTAGAGCAAAAAGTTTTGGCAACTTTGGATGTAGATGCAACTGGTAGAGCAGATGCAGCACTCGCGTCTTTACAAAATGGCATGGAGTTTTCTGAAGTTGCTACAAACTTTTCTGATAATGCCGCAACTAAGGCAAATGGTGGTGAGTTTGGATTTACAATCGATAAAACCAACTCAGATTTACCGCCTCAGGCTATTGATGCAATTTTTAAACTACAACCTGGCGAAACATCAGGAATTGTAAATACTGGTAATGCTTTAGAGATTTTTAAGGTGTTAGAGGCTAGTGATGGCAAGATTAAAGCAGCTCACATTGCAATTAATTTTAAAGATATAAATGAATTTCTAAACGATGAAAAGGCAGAAATACCAACCCGAACTTATGTTACTTTGCCGGAAACTCAACCGTTAGATGACGATACTCAAGTTGCCCCAACCCAATAGGGGTGGTATTTTGTGTGCTACTACTGTAATATAACAACAGGATTCTTACTAGCCAAGGTTTTTTGTGCGTATTAAGAAGGTCGACCTGAAATTAAAATTAAGTAAACGAAATTGTTTGTAAACAAGCTTTACAACAATTTGGAGAGATAAATGGCTAGTAAACTATTTGTAGGGGGATTACCCTTCAGCACTTCTGACAAAGAATTGGAAGAGCTATTTGCAAATCACGGTAAAGTTGCTTCAGCAGTTGTTATTTCGGATCGTGAAACCGGTCGCTCAAAAGGCTTTGGTTTTGTTGAGTTTGAAAACGATGATGAGGCAAAAAGTGCAATGCAAGCACTCGATGGTAGCGAACTTGGCGGACGAAAAATCGTTGTTAACGAAGCTCGCCCACGCGAAGAACGACCTCGAAACAACGGCGGTTTCAACCGTTAATTTACGTTAGTAAATATAAAAAAACACCCAAACTCATGGGTGTTTTTTTATTGAAAATTACGTTCCATATCGTACTGATATTTTTGCTCATCTAGCTCATTAAGGATTTTTTGAGCAGTATATTTTCTGAACATTCGTTTGGCAATAACCTTCCAGTCATGGTGATATCTTAGATAAGCAATAGATTCAAGTGCAAATCTAGCAGTTTCATAATTATCAACATCAACAATGACCTCATCTTCTAATTGGTAATCTGGATACTTCAGCACATTATTATCTTTGTAGTCGGTAAATTGATTATGAAAATGTTCATCAAATCCTTCTTGTCCACGTAAACAAGCATGTGCAAGTAGACTTACACCAAACTCAAATGTACGTACTTCTCTTGGCGTATCGAGAATAATAAGAGTTTCACCAATACCAGGCCTCATGCCCTTACTGTATGCCTGATCACTCAAAAGTCAACCATAACGAGTTAAGCAATTTACAATTGGCTTGGAGCCACCTAGCAGGATCGAACTGCTGACCTACACGTTACGAATGTGTTGCTCTACCAGCTGAGCTAAGGTGGCGGATTGTCGTTGCTATTGTAACAGATTGCAAACAGATATAAATTTTGATAAAATCCTATGGTTACTTTTTAGTGCTTAGATTGCCTGGGCTCGTGGTGTAGAGGCCTAACATGCCTCCCTGTCACGGAGGAGATCGCCGGTTCGAATCCGGTCGGGCCCGCCAAGCTAAGTTCTAAAAGCACCAACTATTGATGTGTCTGTCTGTGGTAGAATATGCTAATGGCAAAAAGAGTCATACATAAAAAACCAAAAAACAAAGAAACTTGGATAGACAAAGCTGTTCTTATTGCGGCAATCGGCTATCCATTAATGACTATTCCGCAAATTATTAAGATATATGAGAGCCAAAGTGCAGAGGATTTATCTTTGCTTTCCTTTGGTTTTTATATGCTTTTCGAATTTTTGTTCTTCATTTACGGTCTTAAGCACAAACTTCCACCGATAATAATTACTGGGCTACTTTGGTTTGCTATGTACATACTGGTAATTATTGGCATATTGCTTTATGGATAAACAGGTCATAGAGCACTGCTAGTTAGGTAACTCTAAACATTAATCAGTTAAAACAAACAAAAGCGGATTTAAATCCGCTTTAATATTTAGAAAAAACTTTAGATTATTCATGAAAGTGAGGCAGGGCAATATTCACTGGAAGAAAACTGCCAAAAGCACTATAATTTAACTAATATATGCATATTCCAAAAAAGTATTTTCACGACCGTTTGATCCTTTTGTTATTGAGTTCAAGTAGCTTTGTGGCTATTCTTAATGCCGTCCTCATAATTCTTAGATTAGATAGCTCAAGAGGAAGTTATATTATTCAATACAGAGCAAACCTTGGTCTAAGTGCTTATAAGGCAGGTGATAGTTCAACTTTTATAACAATGGTGGTGTTTGGCTTTTTGGTGCTTGTTTTTCAAATAATATTGAGTATGAGAATTTTTGAATCTAACCGACAATTTGCGGTGGTTATATCTTTGCTAAGCCTTCTTTTGTTAACTTTAACGGTAATAGTAGGTAATGCATTGCTGGCACTTAGATAATGACAGATATAGAGATTCCACTAAAAGAAGAGCGTAACGCTCGGTATAAGTTTTTTGAGAAATTACCAGGTCTTTTAACTTGGTCAGTATTAATATTGCCCTTTGTGTTGAGCTTATTTGCCGCAAACATTGTGGCATTACTTATAATTGCATATTTTTTGATATGGCTGGCTAGAGCCATTGGCTTAAATGTGCGGGTCATTCAGGGGTGGAGAACTATGAAACAGCACGAAATGCTCAATTGGCCAAAAATGCTGCTCCAACTTGAAAATCCAAAACACCACGTTCAAAGAACCAAAGATCTGCCAAAGTGGCACTTTAAAAACCTAGAACGAATATCAGAAACAAAAGTGGTTGACCCAAATGATGTCTACCATGCTGTAATAATTGCTACATATAATGAAAGCAGGGATATTTTAGAACCGACAATCCAATCTGTAATTGACTCTCACTATGATATGGACAAAGTTATATTTGTGCTTGCCTATGAAGAACGTGGTGGTTTAGATGTGGAGAAGCAGGCTGAACAGCTGGTTCAAGATTACAAAAATAAATTTAATTTTGCTGTTTCAGTAAAGCACCCAGATGGTATTCCAGACGAAGTAAGAGGAAAGGGCGGCAACATAACTTATGCTGGTAGAGAGTTGCAAAAGTATCTAAAAGAGCAAAACATAGATCCAATTAATGTTATAGTTACAACACTTGATGCTGATAACCGGCCGCATGTTAACTATTTTGCAGCACTTACTTACACTTACTGTGTATCTCCAGATCCGTTACATGCTTCTTATCAGCCAGTACCTATGTTTACAAATAACATTTGGGATGTGCCGGCATTAATGCGTGTGGTAGCAACAGGTAACTCTTTTTGGAATGTAATTTTATCTTTACGCCCACACGTATTACGTAACTTTGCGTCCCATGCCCAAAGTATGCAAGCAATAATTGATACAAATTTTTGGAGTGTTCGCACTATTGTTGAGGACGGACACCAGTTTTGGAGGACCTATTTTAGGTATGATGGCAAGCACGAAGTATACCCAATTTATCTACCAATTTACCAGGATGCCGTGCTTGATAAAACATATCGTAAAACCCTAAAGGCACAATTTGTACAGATGAGACGCTGGGCTTACGGCGCATCAGATATTGCGTATGTTGCCAATAACCTATGGATAAAGCCCGGCAGTAAAGTACCAAAAGTTGATGGATTATTTAAGTTTTTAAGGTTACTAGAAGGTCATGTTAGCTGGGCTGTCGCACCACTAATTTTAACTTTTGCTGCTTTTATACCGGCTTTATTTAATCCTGACGACTACGCCTCTAACCAGTTACCGGTATTAGTTAGTAGGATCCAGACTTTTGCTATGCTGGGTATTTTTATTACTTTCTTTTTAAGTTTTAAAACCCTGCCACCAAGGCCAAAAAGATATAAAAAACGTAGAACATTTTGGATGATGATTCAGTGGGTGATGCTGCCAGTTACTACAATTGTTTATAGTTCGTTTTCTGCCCTAAACTCACAGACAAGACTACTGTTCGGAAAATATCTAGAACGCTTTGATGTAACAGAAAAAGCCGTTAAAACAGATAGTGGTAAGACTGTAACAGGGCACAGTACCAAAAAATAAGTTATTTTACGGAGTGAAAAGCTGCATATTGGACAGCGGCAGAGTTGTCTAAGCGTTTAATTGCGTAGTGAGCAACACTTGATATCTCTTTTGATGAAATAATAGGTTTCTGTAACTCTAGAATGTCCTTAATTATTGTGTCTGTAAGCGCTTCTGCGTCTGATTCTGGGTGTTTTAAGTGTTTACAGCACTCATAGACGCTTATCATCAGTTTAGCCTTGCTAAAGGGCTGTAGTTTGCTATTGTCTGTTTTTACTCTTAAAACAGTAGATAAATCGTAGTTTTCTTCAGTAGTGAAGACGGACTTGCAATTCATGCACTTTCTACGTCGCCATGTAGAATTGGTGCGTTTTTGCGTTCTAGAGTTAAAAACTTGTGTTTTTGCGCCACAATAAGGACATACCATGACTATATATTGTCATAACGCTTATGATAATGCTAGTGGAAAACTTAGTAATAATTGGGGAAACAAAAAACCCTCTCGATACGTCTCTCAAAGATATCGAAAGGGTTTCTCTGATTTGCTAACTAAAGTTTGTTACTTCGAGTCAGCCGCTGCTAAACGTGGTCGCCGGATGCGATTAACACTTTTTCTACCGGTGATAAACGCGAGCTCCTCGTAAAACAGCTTAAAGTCCTCTAACGGGGACTTTTGCTTAACAACACTCACTATAAGAGTCGCCTCGTTTAACTGGTAAATACTAGCAGTGGGGTCAAAAACTGTCAATACTAGTGGGTAAATAATGTTACAATGATGGGTATGCAACCCACCAAAACCACCCCTGTTTATGAGCTAAAAAATACCATAAACGGTATAAGGCGTGGAATTATTACAACAAGAGCCGGAAAAGTAGACACGCCAGTGTTTATGCCGGTTGGCACACGTGCAGCCCTAAAAGGGCTCACAAATGAGCAAATAGAGGCTACTGGTGCCCAGATAATCTTGAATAATACCTATCATCTGCATTTAAAGCCTGGTGAGAGCGTTATTAAGAGCTTAGGTGGCTTACACGAGTTTACGCGCTGGAATAAGCCTATTTTGACTGATTCTGGCGGTTTTCAGGTGTTTTCTTTGGGGCATGTAAACAAAATTACTGATGACGGTGTGACTTTTAATGATCCTACCACTGGTGACGAGGTGTTTTTGTCGCCAGAAAAGGCTATGCAAATACAAGTAGACCTAGGTTCAGACATAATCATGGCCTTTGATGATGTTGTTGGGTTAGATAAAAAGTCTCGTAATAGGGAGGAAGAAGCCTTTGAACGTACCCATATGTGGCTTGAGCGTTGTACCAAAGAATTCAAGCGGCTGACAAAAGACATGCCCGATTCGGAGCGTCCGCTATTGTTTGGCATTGCTCAGGGCGGCTTAGACAAAAGTTTGCGCAAGTGTAGCCTAGAAATTGTTCAGTCGTCAGATGTAGATGGCGTAGCCGTTGGCGGGCTATCTGTTGGCGAGCCACGAAAAGAGATGCATGAGATGCTTGATTTTCTAGCACCTCTGTACGACCCCTCAAAAGCTCATTACTTGATGGGCATAGGGGAGCCTGTAGATATGCGTTACGCAATGGAACACGGTATTGATATGTTTGACTGCGTACTTCCTACACGAAATGGTCGTCACGGTACCGCCTGGGTAACAGGGGACAAAAAGATACACCTAACTAATGCCAAGTATGCAAAAGATAAAAGTGTTATAGATGAAAACTGCGATTGTTACACTTGTAAATCAGGCTACCAGAAGGGCTATTTAAGGCACTTATTTAAAGTGAACGAGACGTTAGCTGGGAGCTTGGTATCCATTCATAACATTAGATATCTAAACAAAATTTGCGAGGAATATAGAAGTAAAGTATAGTTTTAAGCACAAAAACAGGGGCGGTTAGCTCATTTGGCTAGAGCGCTACATTGACGTTGTAGAGGTGACAGGTTCAAATCCTGTACCGCCCACCAGCTTTGAATTGCATTACTGCTTACGTAAAAAACAGCGCAAGCAGTTTTTACTTCAGCTTCCATCAATTCTTACGTTTTACACCGAAAAATCTAATAATTTCGCGGGGACCCCTGGAATACTGTGGAAAAGAAAGTCCAAAAAGTACTAGCATTATGATACTAGCTTGTGTATACTAACTTGTTGTAGGTGGGATTTTGCAAAGGTGTGTTATACTAAACACATAAAGTACCGTTTGAATGTAATTGCGAGAACATTTAAGCGGTACTTTACTTTTTACCTCTGTAATTTTGGTGTATTATAGATGTAAATAGGAGGATTATGTCAGAACAAACAGATAAATTACATGCAATGAGGCACAGTTTAGCGCATATAATGGCAACCGCTATTCAAAAACAGTGGCCAGAAGCTAAATTTGGCGTTGGACCAGTGGTAGATAACGGTTTTTATTACGATGTAGATTTAGGTGAAAAAACTCTATCAGAGGACGATTTTGACACCTTAGAAACAGAGATGAATAAAATAATCCAAGAAGACCAGAAGTTTGAAAAAACAGAGAAAAATATAGATGAAGCTATTGAGTGGGCAAAAAGCGGCAATCAACCGTATAAACAAGAGCTGTTAAATGACCTAAAGAGAGCTGGCACAACAGAAGCCAAGGATATAGATAGTGAGGAATTAGGCGTAGAAACAGATGAAGAAACATTGGTAGAAAAGGTGTCGTTCTATAATAATGGTCCATTCACTGACCTATGTAGAGGCCCTCATGTTGAAAGCACTGGAAAGGTCGGTGCTTTCAAGCTGACCAAGGTTAGTGGGGCATACTGGAGGGGTAAAGATACAAACCCACAGATGCAAAGGGTATACGGAGTTGCTTTTGAAACAAAGGAAGAGCTAGAAGCTCATTTAAAGCTGCTAGAAGAGGCTAAGATGCACGATCACAGAGTATTAGGCGAAAGACTAAAGTTGTTCTTTATAACGCCTGATGTGGGCGCTGGATTGCCTTTATTAATGCCAAGAGGCGAGAAGATAAAGAACATACTCATGGATTACATGAGAAATAAGGAAGAAAACGCAGGTTATCAATATGTTGCTACGCCCGTTTTGACTCAAAGGCGGTTGTATGAACGCTCTGGCCATGCTGATTTTTACCTGGAAAACATGTATGCCACAGAGGAAGATGAAGAAGGTAACCAGTTCTTTATTAAGCCTATGAACTGTCCGCATCACCACATGATTTACGAAAAATTAGTAGAAAGTTACAGAGATTTACCTTTGAGGCTCAGTGAGCATGCTGGTCTTTACAGATACGAGCTATCAGGGGCTTTAACGGGGTTAATTAGAATGCGTGGCCCAATTACGCAAAATGATTCTCATACCTACGTAACAGAGGAGGATCTTAAGCAAGAATTTGCCAGTGTGGTGGATATGTTTAAAGAGGTATATGCAGAAACCGGCATTACTGACTACTGGTTTAGATTGTCGCTGCCAGATTTTAAGAAGGACAAATTTGCCATAGAAACTGATAAATGGGAACACGCTGCCACAGTTATTAGAGACGTACTAACAGAGAAAGGCTTAGACTTTGAAGAAGGTGTGGGTGAGGCGGCATTCTACGGACCAAAGTTAGATATTCAAACTAGAAACGTTCTAGGCAAAGAAGACACCATTGCCACTGTTCAGCTAGATGTAATAGTGCCCGAGCGTATGGGTTTAACTTATGTTGATTCTGACGGTAAAGAACAATATCCCTATGTGATACACAAATCAATCATGGGTGCGTTTGAGCGTTTTATGGCTTTTTTATTAGAGAAGACAGCTGGAAACTTGCCAGTTTGGCTATCGCCAGAGCAGTTGAGACTGATTACTGTTAACCAAGAAAACGAGACGGTTAAATTTGCTGAAAAAGTTAGCAAAAAGGCAAAAGAGCTTGGTGTACGGGTAGAAACAGATAACAGCAACGAATCAGTTGGCAAGAAGATACGGGCTGCAGAGGTTAAGAAAGTGCCATATTCCATCGTGATTGGCCAAAAAGAGATAGAGTCTGGTAAAGCTACCCCTAGAACTCGTAAAGATCTGCCTGATATGGGCGAAAAATCTATAGGCGACATACTCGTATCTATTGCTAATCACGGTGGGCAGAATAACTCAAACGCATAGATGAGTGGTCAGGAAGCTACTTTTAGGTCAAAAGTAGAAAGCATGGTAGCGCAAATACCAGAGGGAAGAATAATGACTTATGGTCAGCTTGCTAGTTTGTGTGGCCATCCTAGGGCAGCTAGAATAGTTGGCGGTATTGCCCACTTTGGCGACCCAAAACTACCTTGGCAAAGGGTAGTAAATAAACATGGTGGGTTAGCGAGTGGCTTTCCTGGTGGTAAGAATGGTCATAAACAGGTTTTAGAGCAAGAGGGATTTAAGGTTAAAGATTTTAAAGTAGATGTAGAAAGGTTATTGTGGTGGCCAAATTAGCTCCGTTAGTAGTAATTGTTGGCGAGACGGCCAGTGGCAAGAGTAGCCTTGGCATGTATTTGGCTAAGAAGTTTGATGGTGAAATCGTTGCTGCGGACTCTTGGACTGTTAGGCAAGATGTAAATATCGGTACAGCTAAGCCAACCAAGCAAGAACAGACTGAGATACCGCACCATATGTTAGATGTGGTCCCGGCCTGTGGCGACTACACGGCGGCGCTGTTTAAGGAGCAAGCCCTAGAGGTCATTAATGATCTATCTAACAGGGTTAAATTGCCAATAATGGTTGGGGGAACAGGGTTATACGTTGACTCAGTAATTTTTGATTACAGCTTTTTAGATGACACAAATAACCACTACGATAGAGAAGAACTCAATGACATGACTCTAAAAGAGCTTATAGAATATGCAAAAAACAAAAATCTGCCACTTGAAAGAATAGATACAAGAAATAAAAGAAGGGTTATAAGGCTAATAGAAACAGACGGTGGTGAGCCGACAAAACAAGCAATGCGCGGCAATACTCTAGTAATTGGCATACAAACTAGCAGAGATTATCTTGCTAATAGAGTGCGAGAACGAACTGAAAAGATGATTGAGCAAGGCTTGGAGGATGAGGTTCGTAAACTAGCAGATAAATATGGCTGGGATTGCGAGGCCCTGAAGGGAATAGGTTACATTGAGTGGCAGGAGTTTTTTGAAGGCAACCAGTCACTTGAGGAAACCAAAGAACGAATAATTAGTAATACAAACAAGCTAGCCAAACGACAGCGCACTTGGTTCAAGCGCAACAAAAGTATTCATTGGATTAATCAACAGAGTGAAGCCGTCGAACTAGTTACAACGTTATTAAGCAAATCTTGAGCATCATTCTGATACAATAGATACATGATTGAACAATTGTTTGGGTCAAAAACTAGGGTAAAGTTGTTGCAGTTATTCTTCTCTAATCCGAATAGGTCATTTTATGTTCGGGAGATAACAAGAAGAATTGATGAACAAATTAACTCTGTTAGGAGGGAGCTAGCCAATCTGCTTAGCATAGGTATTATTTCCTCTGATAATAAAGATAATAATCGTCTTTATTACGAAGTTAACCAGAAATTTGAGCATTACAAGGCTTTGGCAAGCATATTTGGCTCTGGAACTATTTCTTCTAAAGATCTTGATAAAAAGAATTCTGTTGACGATGATGGCGATATATCTAAGGTTGGTAATATTGAATTAGCAGTATTAACCGGACAGTTTACAAGAGAAAGTGGCGTAAACGCAGATTTAGTTGTTGTTGGTGATGTAAACCAAGCAAAAATTAACCGTTTTGTTAGTGATTTAGAGGCTAAAGAAAATAAAGAAGTAAGGTTTGTAGTTATGACCCCAAAAGAATACATGTATAGAGAAGAAATAAATGACAGGTTCTTGGCATCTCTGGTTAAGGCAAAAAAACAAGTTCTTGTTGATAAGAAAAAACGATTTAAGTAACAGAAGGGTAAATAGATGGAAATTCAAAATTTTGGTGCAAACTGTTTTAGACTGACAACAAAGAAGGCAAATATAATAGTTGATGATAATCTTGAAGAATTGAAAGGTAAAAATCAGATAAAAAAAGGCGACATTGTTTTGTTTACTACTGCACACGGTGCAATAGCTAAAGAGGATAACTTTGTTTTGGATCAACCAGGTGAATTTGAAGTATCAAGAGTATCGATAAACGGTATAGCTGCAAGAAGTCATATGGATGAAGAGGGCAAGAAATCCGCCACAATTTTTAAGGTGGTGACTGAAGACATTAGAGTACTATTTGTTGGCCACATTCACCCAGATTTAACTGAAGAGCAACTAGAGCAAATAGGTCTAATTGATATAATGATTGTACCGGTTGGTGGTAGTGGCTATACGCTTGATGGTGTTGGGGCACTAAAAGTTATAAAGAAAGTTGAACCAAAAATTGTTATTCCAAGTCATTATTCAGATGCCAAGCTAAAATTGTCATATCCTGTGCCACAAACTAGTCTAGAGGAGGCAGTTAAGCAGCTTGGTATGGAAATTCATGAAAAAACAGAGAAGCTAAAACTTAAAAGTAGTGATATCCCTGAAGCGTCTCAATTAGTTGTTGTTGAGGCTAGTTAAATTATTTAGGAGATTCTATTAGACCCTTTTTCTTAAGGGTACGAATAGCTTGCGTACTTAGTTTCATACGTACTTTTTTACCATCAACAATTAAGGTCTTTGTCTGTAAATTTGGCTTCCAGACCTTTTTTGTGTGGCGTTGAGAAAAGCTAATATTGTTACCGTATTGCTTTCCTTTGCCAGTAAGTTCACATTTTTGCATAACAGAGAGATATTTTACTTGGTTAAGGAGTTAATGTCAACTATTAGTGTGTAGTTAATATTGTTATAATATACAACTGTGATTAGTGACATAAGCCTTATTGGCATAGCTATATTTTTGGTTAGTCTTGTAATTTCTCTAAGTTTTCATGAGTCCATGCATGCGTTTATGGCTTTTTGGCTTGGTGACGATACGGCAAATGAACAGGGTAGGCTTACGATAAATCCTCTAAAACACATCGATCCGTTTACTACCGTTCTTTTACCGATGGTATTGCTACTTTTTGGCTATCCGCCGTTTCTTATAGCCAAGCCAGTGCCATTTAACCCATATAGAGTAAGGTGGGGCGATTTTGGTGCTGCTCTGGTTGGGCTGGCTGGGCCATTAAGTAACTTATTACTAGCATTTGTTGGAGTTTCATTACTTCGGGTGTTTGGCTTAGTAGATGGAACTTTGGTGTACGACAGTCTTTATCTCTTTGTTCAGCTAAATATCGCAATTTTTGTATTTAATATGATTCCATTCCCGCCGCTTGATGGGTCAAGAGTGTTATATGCAGTTGCGCCTGATCCTTTACGAGCAGTCATGAAGCAAATAGAGTCATTTGGGATTATGGGCATAGTTTTATTTATGTTTTTACTGTTCCCGTTATTGATACCGATTGTTAGCTATGTTAATACATTTTTGTTGCAAATTTTCTTAGGTTAGCAATATAAAAAAGAGTTATAATAATATTGCTGGGCAGGCGCCCACCAATGATTATCTAACACTATCTGATCGGGATTCTAATATTTGTTTACACTGAGGTGTAAACGTGAGGAAACCCACTTTGATTTATCAGATTAATCTAGGGTGCCTACGTCCAGTGTTTTCATATACGGGGTGTGGCGCAGTTGGCTAGCGCGTACGGCTGGGGGCCGTGAGGTCGCAGGTTCAAGTCCTGTCACCCCGACCACGAAATAGTTACTTATATTGATTTTGCTAAATGTATTTACATAATACATAGTAAGAAACCAGCTTCTGGGGTAGAATGTACAAGCATGAAGAGTCTTAAATTTACACATACTGAAGCAGAAGATATAAAAAATGGCAAACAAAAAGCAACACTACGTATGCACGACGAGAAGGACCTTTCTGTCGACGATGAGATTGCTATTATAGATAAAGTTCAAGAAGAAGACGAAGCTTCTTGGGTAATAATTGGCACCGGCAAAATAAACAAAGTTGTAAACCAAAAGATAGGCGATCTAGACGTTGGCGAGGGTATTTTTGAAAAATTTGGCTCTATGACTGAATTGTATGAAAAGATGGCTTTGTTTTATGGTGATAAAATCGATGATAATGTTCACATTAAAGTGGTTTATTTTGATTTTGAGCCGTTTAAAGCGTTCAAAACTTTTGCAAAACCGCCTGAACGAACCAAGGATTTATCAGAGATAAAAATGTATAGCGATGGTGGGTCTAGGGGTAATCCTGGTCCTTCAGCTAGCGGCTATGTATTGATGGATATGGATGATAACGTTATCGAAACAAACGGAGAGTACCTCAAGGTATCAACAAATAATCAAGCAGAGTATCACTCATTAAGACTTGGTTTGACTAGAGCAAAACAACTTGGGGCTAAAAAAGTTGACGTATACATGGACAGTTTGCTGGTGATTAACCAGATGAAGGGGTTGTTTAAAGTTAAAAACCCAAATTTACAAGATGTATACATGACTATCAAAGACTTAGTAAAAGATTTTGAAGCGGTGAAATTTAATCATGTACCAAGAGAGCTAAATAAGCTAGCCGATGCAGAAGTAAACCGCATTTTAGATAGTAATAAAAATATGGTATAATAAGTATGCTAGGTTATCGGCTAGTCGCCCGCCATCCGGCGGGAGGAAAGTCCGGGCAGCATAGGGAAGGACAGTTGTTAACGACAACCAAGAGTAATCTTAGGGAAAGTGCCACAGAAACAATACTTCCTGTTTTTACAGGTAAAGGTGAAAAGAGTGAGGTAAGAGCTCACAGTTATCTATGGTGACATAGAGAAGCGGTAAACCCTGTCTGCTGCAAGGTAGCATATCTTTTTCTTCGGAATAGTTTCTCGCTATGATATGCGCGCTATAATCCGCATGACTTCACAGGCGACTGTGGAGCTAGATAGATGGCTAGCAACAACAGAACCCGGCTTATAGATAGCCAGCATATGGAAAACCACTCCTTGAAAGGGGTGGTTTTTCTAATCACTTTTCTTATCCATTTTTCACTTTTGGGTTGCCAAAACAGTCCATGAAAGAGCAATCATATAGGCTGTTAATGAGGCTATCCATAATTTTAAAGCTAAAAGCGTAGTGGCTATTGTAAATACAATTGCCATATTCATAACACTTGTCTTTAGGGCTGGCTTATCCTTAGATGTAATACTCGGTATAAGTGAAAAAACAGCGATAATCTGACATATAGATATTACAATATCTTGCCAAACCATTTATTTACCTGATTTGACTACTTCTGTGAAGGCTTTTGGTTCGTTTACGGCTAGTTCTGCAAGGACTTTTCTGTCCAGGTTTATGTTAGTCTTTTTAAGCCCAGCTATAAGCTTGCTGTAAGTTGTGCCGTTTTCTCTTGCAGCAGCGTTGATACGAATGTTCCATAGTTGTCTGAAGTTTCTTTTACGATTCTTTCTGTCTCTTGTAGAGTTAACAAGAGATCTTACAACTGCTTGTTTTCCACGCTTAATACTTGAACGATGAGCACGAGTCATGCCTTTGGTTTGTTTTCTAACTTTATTGTGCCGTTTTCTAGCGGCTACACCTCGTTTTACGCGCATGGGCTTATTCTCCTAGATTCCTCTTTATTGATTTAGC
This sequence comes from Candidatus Saccharimonadota bacterium, assembly GCA_020428405.1. Classification (GTDB taxonomy): domain Bacteria; phylum Patescibacteriota; class Saccharimonadia; order Saccharimonadales; family JAGQNJ01; genus JAGQMZ01. The sequence goes on from JAGQMZ010000003.1 coordinate 44,038, forward strand.
GGCTTTACCTGTAACTTTTTGATCGATTGCAAAGTTTCTTTTTCTTGCGGCACTCTTTTTTGATAGGTTGTGCACCTTAAAAGAATGACCACGTAACACCTTACCGGTCTTAGTAACCTTAAACCGATCTTTAGTTCCGCTATGAGTTTTTAGCTTTGGCATTATTACTCCTTACTACAAATATTAGTTGTTTGCCACTGAATTGTGGATTTTGATCAACAATTATTAAGTCGCCAAGTTTATCTATAATCTTTTGAGCTAGTTGGTGTCCGATCTCTTTATGGGCTAATTCTCTGCCTCTGTAAAAGACAGTGAATTTTACTTTGTGACCAGCTTCTAGAAATTTTTTAACTTTATTTAGTTTAACTTCTAAGTCGTGATCACCAATCTTTAGCCCCAGACGCATCTGTTTCATATCAGCAACTTTGGCATTACGCTTGCTCTTTTGTTGCTGCTTGGTTCGTTGGTAGTTGTATTTACCCCAATCAATTATCTTTGCAACGGGTGGCTTTGCCTGAGGTGATACCTCTACAAGGTCTAAACCTTGTTCTCTAGCTGCTTGCAATGCTTCGTTACGGCTTAATATGCCATATTGCTGACCATCTTCAGTGATAACACGAAGCTGAGGTGCCCGAATTGCTTCATTCAGGCGAACGTCCTTACTGATATGTTGACTCCTTATATTGTTAACGACTTTGTATCATTTTAACAGAAAATCAACAGAGGTCAAGAAAGATCTAAATGTTTGTGTTTTTTGGCCTATACTGTAAAGCTTCACTAACATGCTTGGTTGATACTAGATTTGAACCGTCCAAATCAGCAATTGTGCGTGCTACCTTGAGACTTCTCATGTAACTTCTTGGTGATAACTCAAGTCGTCCGGCTGCACTATCCATCAATGTTTTACCATTAGGATCTAAATTTAGAAGATGGTTTATGTCTCTGCTACTCATATCATTGTTTGTTTTGCTTTTATTTTTAAAGCGGATGCTTTGGAAATCCCGGGCTTTTTTTACTCTTTTGGCAACATCTTTACTTGGTTCTTGAAGTAAGTCCTTTGACAGTAAAGTTGCGTGTTCAACGTTTTCTACGTCCGTAAAAAGATCTATTCTGTCTAGTATTGGCCCAGACAACTTCTTTTTATAGGCAACTATTTGTTGGCTAGTACATTCACATGTTTTGTGAGTTCCCAGATAGCCGCATGGACAAGGGTTAGCCGTTGCTACTAATAAGAAGTTAGCAGGGAATACAACAGTATCTTTGGCTCTTGAAACAGTTATTACTTGATCTTCTAGCGGTTGTCTTAAGGCTTCCAGAGTACTTCGGTTAAATTCTGGCAATTCATCAAAAAATAGGACTCCCCTGTGGCTGAGGCTGATTTCGCCTGGCCTTGGATTATTACCACCTCCTACGATTGCTGTATTACTGGCTGTGTGATGAGGTGACCTGAATGGTCTAGAGGTAACTACTTTACTATAGTTAGCTCCTGTAAGGCTGTGTAAATGGGTAACTTCTAGAGCTTCCTCTAAGTTTAAATCTGGCATTATTGATATCAAAGCTTTTGCTAGCATGCTTTTACCTGTTCCTGGAGGGCCACTCATTAAAATATTGTGGTTACCGGCAGCAGCAATCTCTAGAGCTCGCTTAGCTTGATGTTGGCTAACTATATCACTGAAATCTATTGAGCTCTTTGTGTTAGAGCTTTTGACAGGTGAATTTTCGCTAGTTTCAACAGCCTTTTTTAATTTTGTATTGGAGTAATGTAGGTATAAGTCTTTTAATGAATCGAAGGGGAACAGTTTGATGCCAGGCACTAACATTGCTTGTTTTAGGTTATCGCTAGGGATAATAAAGTTATAAAACCCTAAACGTTTTGCCGACAAAAGTTTACCAATAATACCTCTTACAGTCCGTATGCTGCCATCTAGACCTAACTCTCCAATAACTAGCGTATTGGATATCTCTTTGAGGTCTATGTTTACCATCTCAGAAGACACTAAAATGGATAAAGCTATGGGTAAGTCAAGACATGTATCAGTCTTTGGGATATCTGCCGGCGCTAGGTTTATTGTGATTCGCTTTTTAGGCAGAGTGATAGAGCTGTTAGCGAACGCACTTCTGACCCGATCTTTTGATTCATCAACTGATTTATTGGCACTACCTACTATTACAATAGCGGGTAAGCCATTGGACAGGTGGCACTCAACATCAACTAAAGAACCATCATAGCCTAAGCTTACAAAGCTTTTTATTTGTGCCTTCATAATCGAAATTTTATCAATAATAATTTAACTAAACAAAAGCAATAAGCCTGCTTGGAAAAGCAGGCTTATTGTAGTTGTAGGTGTGTTGTTTTAATTTGAGATTTAATCTTTTAATGTTGGTTTTTGTATGGAACAACGGCTTGCGAGAAGCCGTTGTTTCAATGTCTTTTTGTTTTTGAGCACTTTTTTTATTCAGTGCTATTTACATCTTATATACAATGAAATTTCATGTCAATACAATTATGCTTACTTTTTTATAAACCTGTGTATAACTATTTATGTAAATTAGCATACAAAGATATAAAAGTGCCTTAATTGGCCGTAAAATATATACAAAAAAATACTCAAAAAAAAGAGTAGTAATAATATTTGATGAATAAAAATATTTAATAAGGACATGAATAAAAGGGGCCTTTAATTTGCGTAGTTTGTACAGGATTGTTTATTAAGTAGCCACTCGTAGCCATTATCTTGGGACTATTGAATGCAAAGTGTACTGTTCACGTAAGTATGCCTGAATAGTATAAGTACACATATAGGGTTTGGTTGCAGAAAGCATATTGTTTATTGTTGGTATCTTGTCGGCACCTTACTTACACAGCATTATCTATGTTAATTAGCAAGTGACTACAAAGTTTTTCTTAGCTGGATTGCCAAGCCAGGAGAGCGGTTATTAAATGAACTAGCCGGATAGTACCACTTATGTTTATATTTATAATTCCATAGAGTCTGTGTTTTTAACAAACAATAAATTTTTAGTTAAGACGAATAAGCCAGACAATTAATATTTTTTATTAAAACCAGGCATCTAATTATTTCAGAATAAAACATAGGGAATTATTAATTTCGAACTTTTTAATTATTCAATTCATATACATTATCAATAAATACTAGCAATAAATACGTATAGTTTTTTAAAAAATAAATTTTGATAAAAATTAATAAAATAATTATAAACTGTATTTTTTTATGAGATGTACTTTTTTACCGAGCATTGAGTACACTTTATGTACTTTTATAGTAATAAACACATCAAATATTTTGTATATAAATTTAATAAATTTTTACGTTTCAAAGAGTTAAGTAGTAAATATAACAATGAAAATTATTGACAAAAATTACACTTTAAGCTAATATCAAGGACAGTGAGGTGAACACAAAAAACGTCGCTCATTGTTTGTTAAAAACAAACTTGAGCGGTCAGTCATAGCTCGGACGGTAAGCGCTAATAAAGTAATTAGAACAGAGCGGATTTATCGTCCAGCTTTTTATTATTTTTATGATTAGGTAATATTAGACTAAGATGAGCAGGAAAACATCTTTTATAATTACTATTTTATGTTATCTTATAGCTTTTTTATTTTTTACAAGCTTTAATCCAAATAACTTGCCCGTGGGTTTGCTCCTAGCTCCTTTTCTTATTATTTTTCTTACGGTGTTTATGACATTGTATTCAGCGGTTTTGTTATTTACTGAAAAGGTAAGCTTTACTCATAGAATGATAATAATTGCTTTGGTATCTACTGCTACACTGCTGTTGCTAATACAGTCTGTTACACAGCTTACTGTCAGAGATGTGGTTTTGTCTTTGGCTATAATACTGATATCTATTTGGTATTTGAATAAAACATCAAAAAAACCTGAAGTTTAGCTGATGTTATATAGATACTAATTTTGCTATAATTAACCCATATGGATATGGAAAATAGGGATGCAGAACTGCCTCCAATTGAGGTGGAGCCGAATAAAGACGACAGAAAGGGCACTGAAAAAAGTGAGCCGGTTAAAGCACTTGGTACGGAACGTAACCCAGAATTTACTACCCAGACACATACCACAGCACCGGCAAAATCTGTACAAGACAATACTTCTGTCATCAGTTCTAACGATGACAGTAGTTCCTCGAACTTACAGTCTGGTAACGATAGTTCTGCATTGGTGGGCAATTCTCCTCAGATAGCTGACGATGTTGATCTTATCGAAAAGGAATGGGTGGAAAAGGCGAAAGAGATTGTTGGGAAAACCAAGGAAAATCCTTATTTACAAAATAAAGCAATTAGCGAAATAAAAGCCGATTATATTCAAAAAAGATACAACAAAAATATAGCGAAGAGCGAAGGTTAAATGAGTGTTTTCTTAATAATTATAACTATATTTCTTGCCGCTCTACTGATAGGAGGACCGATAGTATTTTTGCACTCAAGAAATCTACTAAGGGAACAAAAAAACTACGAACGTGGCCTCAAGATGGTGCCTCTATTAATTCATTTACCACCCCAGAGTGATGATAAAGACTCTAGTAATCGTGACGAGCGTGAAATAATTGATGAAAACATATCAAAAGCTCAGATAATGTATGGAATTATTGCTAGCACATGGCAAAAAGGCTTTAAGAATAAGTTTTACGGACAGAGACATTTTGCCTTTGAAATTATCGGTACCAAGGGGTTTGTTAAGTTTTACGCAGCAGTTCCAGTAGCGCTTGTCGAGGTTGTTAAGCAGGCAGTTATTAGCGCGTATCCGTCAGCTAGGCTTGAAGAAGTGCCGGAGCATAATATTTTTAGCCCTGTAGGTAAAATATCAGCTACGATTGGCGGAGAGCTTACTCTCAAAGAATCATTTGCATACCCAATTGCAACTTACCAAGATATTAAACGTGACCCCGTACAGTCTCTTCTTAATGCTTTGTCTGAGCTCGGCCCGGAAGATGGTGTAGGTATTCAAATTTTGTTAAGACCCGCAGAACCAGGCTGGAGAAAAACAGCTTCTGAGCAAGCAAGTAAGAAGAGAAAAGGCAATGAGTCCAAGAAACCAAGGGACGAGGCATTTTGGTGGATAAAACAAATATTTGTATCGTTATGGAAACCGCCGGAGGCGAAGGATGGCAAAGACGGCGGAAGCGATAAGCCAGAGCTTTCAAATATGGAACAGGCTGTACTCGATGCAATTGATGATAAAACTAGACACCCAGGGTATGAAACATCTATAAGGGTCATTGCGTCATCAAATATATCTCAAAAAGCCCAATCAATTCTAAATCATGTAGTAGCTTCCTTTTCTTTGTTTGATGCTCCAGGAAAGAACGGTTTTAAGTATACATCGGCTAAAGATATAGATAGCTTTGTAACTTCTTATATATTGAGGTTTTTCCCGCCGGCAAACAATAGAAATATATTAAATTCTGTTGAATTAGCAGGAATTTTTCATTTCCCAGATCAAAAAAATATTCCAACTTCTCAACTAGAAAGACAAGCTTCAAAACAAGCTGATGCTCCTCGTAATATACCATCTGACGGATTGCTTCTAGGGTACAATTTATTTAGAGGTGCAAAAAAGCCTATTCGATTATCTCTGTCTGACAGACAAAGACACATGTATGTTGTAGGGCAGACAGGAACAGGTAAGTCTACTTTTATGGAAAACCTAGCCTTACAGGATATGTTAAATGGTGAAGGGTTCGCATTTATAGATCCACATGGTGATGTTGCAGAAAACTTACTTGCAATGGTTCCTAAAGAGAGAACAGAAGACGTAATATACTTTAGCCCGGCTGATATGGAATACCCGATGGGGTTAAATATGTTTGAATTTAGTATGCCGGAGCAAAAAGACTTCTTGGTACAAGAAGCAATCAATATGCTGTATAAGCTATATGATCCTCAGAGGCAGGGTATAATCGGACCTCGTTATGAACATTGGTTTAGAAATGCTGCACTAACAGTTATGGCCAATCCTGAAGGCGGTACCTTTATTGATATTCCAAAGGTATTTACAGATAAACAATACGAAAAGAAGTTAAAAGAATATGTGACAGATCAAACGGTACTTGATTTCTGGAATAAAGAAATGGCTCAGACAAGTGATTACCACAAATCAGAGGTCCTAGGGTGGTTTGTTAGTAAATTCGGAGCTTTCTTATCAAACGAAATGATGAGAAATATAATTGGCCAAAGTAGAAGCTCATTCAACTTGCGAGATATTATGGATAATAAGAAGATTTTAATAGTGAATCTGAGCAAAGGTAGAACGGGGGAATTGAACTCTAAGCTACTAGGTATGATTTTTGTAATGAAGTTCCAGGCAGCAGCAATGAGTAGATCAACCATACCAGAGGACCAAAGACAAGATTTTTGTTTATATGTTGATGAGTTTCAGAACTTCTCTACAGATAGCTTTGCAACTATTATGTCAGAGGCCAGGAAATACCATTTAAACTTAATTGTCGCTAACCAGTTTACAACTCAGTTAACAGATGAGATTAGGGATGCGGTATTTGGTAACATGGGTACAATCGTATCCTTTAGAATCGGCCAAAATGATGTTGAATCTTTATCACGTTATTTCCAGCCAATATTTGATGGCGATGACTTACTTAGAATACCAAACTTCAATACTATAATTAGAACACTAGTTGGAGGCGTGCCTACACAGCCATTTAGTATGGCTACACTGCCTCCACTTGGAAAACCTAACAAGAAGCTTGCTGAAGCATTAAAACAGCTCACAGCGGCTAAATATGGCCGTCCTAAGGCGAAGGTAGAATCTGAGGTATTTTCAAGAATTTCTACACCTGATTTACGTCGCCCAACTTCTTCTACTCCTAGTAGTTCTATTGGAGGGCAGCAAAGGCCGTTGCCACCTCAAAAACCGGGGACTGGTTCCTTCCTAGATGAATGGCTAGCAAAAAAGAAAGCATCTCCATCTGTTAATGCAAGTAGCACACCTGTAAAAAATTCCAATACAGCAAAAAATTTAGCACCAAGCACACCAAGCACACCAAGCACACCAAGCACACCAAGCACACCAACCATAAAAAATACACAGACAACAAAAACTGTT
>JAGQMZ010000040.1 GCA_020428405.1 Candidatus Saccharimonadota bacterium
GCTCCACTGGCAGATAAACTGCGCCCAAAAAATATTGATGAGTTTATTGGTCAGACTCACTTGTTAAATAAGGGCGAAATTTTGCACAAAATTATTGTTAGTAAACAACCTATTTCTTTGATCTTGTGGGGACCACCGGGTAGTGGAAAAACAACGTTAGCAAGAATTATCTCTAAGGAAACAGATGCAGATTTTATAGAGATTTCTGCTGTTACGGCCGGACTTGCAGATGTTCGTGCTGTCATCAAACGTGCGGAAGAAAATCAACGGTTAGCTATGCGTACATTGTTGTTCGTTGATGAGATACATCGTTTTAATAAAGCTCAGCAAGACGCCTTTTTGCCCCATGTTGAGAGCGGATTGATTATTCTAATCGGAGCTACAACCGAAAATCCGAGCTTCGAAGTTATTACTCCCCTGCTCTCACGAAGTCGAGTTCTAGTTTTGCGCCCACACAGCAAACAAGACATTATTAAAATATTAAAACGTGCATTAGGTCAGACAGGATCAGTATCTAGAGTTGATAAAAAGGCACTCGATTATTTGGCAGAGTTATCTGGTGGCGATGCTCGAGTAGCGCTTGGGAATCTAGAGCTTGCATTGCGACTTTCTCAAAGCAAGGTTTCTGTTGATATGATTAAAACCGTATCCCAACATAAACTGCCTGGATATGATAAGCAGGGTGAGAATCACTATAATTTAATAAGTGCGTTCATAAAAAGCATGCGAGGAAGTGACGTTGACGCCACATTGTATTATCTGGCGCGCATGCTAGATGCTGGTGAGGATCCTAAATTTATTGCCAGGCGTATGATAATTTTTGCCAGTGAAGACATTGGGATGTCCGCACCGGCTGCGCTTAATCAAGCCGTCAGTACTTTTCAGGCAGCTGAGCGAATCGGCATGCCCGAATGTGCCTACAACATTTATCAGTGCGCTATTGTAATGGCTAAGTCTCCAAAATCACGTACTGTCGCAGACTCAATGTATCAAGCACAAAAACTTGCTAAAGACTACCCTAATGCACAGGTACCGTTGCACTTACGCAATGCTCCTACAAAACTCATGAAAGAGCTAGGTTACCAGCAAGATTATTCCTGGCAAGCAAACTTTAAGCATCAAAAAGGGTTTTTACCAGACGAATTAAAGAATGTAAAAATATATCTAGACTAGTATTTCTCGCTATTAGGAGTAGCGTTTGGTGTGCTATCTGTAACCGTTACTCCATTTATGTCGCCAGCAGGAGAACTCTTCGCCACATCGGTTTCGCCGACTGGGGTAAGATTTTTTCTTTTAGTACCTTCTAAAGCAGCGACTATACATTACTTGACTATTTAATCAACCTAAGTTATTTAAGACAGAACGAAATGCCTGAAAGATACCTGAAAATGATTATTTGCTTATGCTTGCGTACTATACTATAATAATGTTTATGAGAAATATAACAAACAAACTATCTGGCGGATTTCACGAAGTATGGTTTATATTTATGGAGCTCTTCTATTCATTTTTGATACTGAATTTAAGCCTAAAGTGTGATTATGGATTAATTGCATTTATCTTTTTGCCGATAATTGTTTATAGATTTGTAAAGATGGCAAAGGCCCAGCTCGCAACTTTCCGCTCATTCATGTCACGGATTAAAGTATCAGAAAATACTAGATATGTTGTCCAAAAATACTCGATAGTTATACTTAAGACAGCCATAAAGTCTCATCAAAAAGTTAATAAGATTTCAAACCCTAAACTTATAGAATTTCCATCTAGATCTGCATAAATGTGTTAATGAGTAAATGCTTGCTGTTTGACTACTTACGTGCAGAGGTGCCGTAGTTAGTGTGTTGCACAAATAACTTAGATTATTTATTGTTGTGGTAGATCCTTAAAATATTCTTTGCCGTCCTCTTCAAACCTGGTTACTAATATTTTGTTTGGCTGTTGCTCATAAAGTTTGCGTGCTATCTCTAAAATATCATCACAAAACCTTAATCTAGTACGCCACTGGGTTGGTATAGCTTTATAGCCATAGTATGCTCCAGCAAGTTGACCATAGATCGAGGCATTGGTGTCGGTATCACCACCTAGTCGTATCACTTCAATCATGCCCTGACGAAAACTATCAAAGTTTAAGAATCCCCAAACGGCTATTTTAAGACTGTCAACGACGTAACCGCCCAAATCTTTTAAGTATTTATCTGCATCCAAATTTTTAGTTCGCATAATACGATTAAGGATGCTGTCAAACAGAGTGCCAGTAGAGTATTTATCAACATTAACGATTGCATTTTTATCATCAAGCCTTAAGGCTTGCCATAGCATTATTGCAAAAATCTCTGCACTGGCATCGGCCTCTTTGGAGTAATGAGTTTCGCGAGAAGTTACTTTTGCGAGTCGCATAGATTCTTCTTCTGACTGATTACAAGTCACAATTATCGCTGGCGCAAGTCGCATTATCCCTCCATTGCCTGCCCCAGTAAGCCGTGCGCGATTTTTGTAAATGGCTGGTTTAATTACAAAACGCTCTAGTTCTAGAGCTATTTGTGAGCCAATGTCGGATGCTGGCATACCGTTATCTTCGCTGGCTCTATATCCAGCCGTCGCCCATTTTAAATATTTTGACATTACATCATAGGAATTATAGCCATCACACTCTAGTAAACTGTCCGCAAGACACAAAGCCATAGCAGTATCGTCGGTATAATACCCAGCAGGAATGCGATGATCTTGCATTTGGCCATTCCATTTAGCCAGTATAGAATGGGCAGTCCATCCAAATTCAACTGGAGCGCCCAATGCATCGCCAACTGCAAGACCCAATAACATACCCTGCACTTGTTCTAAATGTATTTGCATCGCAAATCCAATTATATACAGAATACAAGCTATGTAGGATATAGATTATGTATTTTTTGTCAATGAATCTAGCCAGAGTTGATTAATTCTAAGAAATAATCAATTTGAGATAAAAAGTCGCCCGAATGGGCGACCAATTCCTAAAAAGTCCGAAAATGGCTCACTTCCTAGATTTTGCTCAAACCTATTTTAGCGCAAAAAAGTATGAGAGCAACACTGCCGTTTGTCAGCCGAAGGCTGAC
>JAGQMZ010000041.1 GCA_020428405.1 Candidatus Saccharimonadota bacterium
TAGTAGAAGTATGAGTAGGCTGTATGGAATGGCTTTAGCTACGGGTTTAGGTATATTGTTAGCAGTATAGTTCACTAGAGATTGCATGAAGGAACCTTTGACTACTTTAGATAGGGGAGCTGGTAGTGCTGTAGATTGAGGGTTGGAGTAGTTCTGATTGTTGGATGAGGATGGAGGGGTGTCTGATTCTGTGGGAGTGGTTGGAGATGGAGGAGTGGTTGGAGTTGTGGGAGTAGGTGGTTTAGTGGTACTAGGAGTCTTTGGAGGATTGGTTGGGGTTGTAGGGGTGGTTGGAGTTGTAGGGGTGGTTGGAGGATTGCCGTTACCTGGGTTTTCTGGAGGGTTGGATGGATTACAGTTGGTTGAGCCTACAAAGTCTGGATAGTTAGTACAGTTAGTCTTCCATATAGTAGAGAAGTTCCATTGATTCAAGGGGGGGTTGGTAGAATTGTTCTTGAAGTAGTTAGGTTGAGAGCCGTCGGTGTTGATGGGGTGACAGCTAAAAGAATCACGAAAGTCAGAAGTCACAATTTCAGGTATATTATTTTCAGGAATGGCTGGCGTATAGCTCGTTATATAGATCTCATTACCACAAATATTTGAATCTGTTACAAATCGATCATGATATACATGACTTAACGAATCCTGTGTACTAACAATATCTAAATTATCAATATTAAACTCAGGATTAATCACACTAGCTATTGTTGCGTAATCAAAATATTCGCCAATAATAGCACCTTGCTCACTACCATTTGGGCTGACTAGTTTACTGGTCGCGAAACTTTTTGTTATATAACTACCAGATAATGCGTCTTGGGCGACTGGTGTATTCTGAATATAACGTCCTACGAGCCCCCCAGCAACGCTATTAAAAGCATAAATTACTCTTGATAATGAAGTATCTGATGATTGACTAACCATAACATTATTCACACCAAGACCAATCATATCAACTGATCCAGACGCCTCAACCCTTCCAGATGCATAAGAACTATTGATGTCTACGCCAGCTATTGTCCCAACCAAACCTCCCGCAGATCCACTAAAACCAATCTTTTTTAACTGATCATCAATTTCTGCATCGACTATCAAATTAGAACTAACAACGTTACTTGTGGAGTACGTATCATTGATTGAAAACGAGCTCTCACCATAAGATGCAGCCTTTCCGACTAAGCCACCTACGTTTGTGCCGTTGACATCGCCTTGTGAAAATGAACGCTCAATACTGCCCCCACTTGAGGTAAATGATCCGACCAAACCTCCAACCCCTCCACTATAGCTCGCATACGCTCTGCTCATAGGAAGAGATTTTCCAGATACATTAGAGCTACTTTGCGAATTTTGAATATTCAAACTACCTGTGATAGTAGTATTATGATTAAGAGTTGAGCCAAGATATTGTCCTATTAAACCTCCTGCTGAGGTTAAATAATGCATGAAATCGGTTGGTGTACTTGATGAGTTGCCAGTACCCACAAGATTACCACTAGTAGAACTATTCTTAATTACATAGTTTGTGTCACTCTGAGCAAATCCAACCAACCCACCGACAAAACCACTAGTAAATGTGCTTGAGTTAATATTTGTGGAGCCTCTGATGCCACTAATAGATATATCGCTTGAAGACATACTATTTTCAATAATTGACTCATTGTAGCTCGAGACACGACCAGCTAAACCACCCGCCGATATTGTGCCGTATGAATTATTATCAGCCGGTAGTTCATTGCGTCCATTAATCACAACGTCTCCATCTCTGCTCAACTGATTAAAGTATTGGTGTGTATCTCCTAACCCTAGGTAACCACCAGCATATAACATAGCGTATGACTGGCCTTGCATTTCTGTAGCAGTTACAGTAACTTCGTTATTGCTGTCGGATGAAACTATCGAAGATATTCCAGACTCTCCAACTACACCACCTGCACTGTATGTTGCACCAGTTAAATTATCCGCATTCACTTGATCAGCCTGTACGCTTCCGTGAGTTGTTGAACCATCTATATCGACAACAGTCGCCCTTCCCACTAGTCCACCCGTAGCTCCACCAACCCTAGCTAATCCAGCGTGTACGGTGGCATTTACAGAACTATTTGTAATTGATACCCCAGAAATTCCTAAGTAGTTTGAAGGAATCAAAAGAGAGCTATCGACATTCCCCGTTCCTGAGTATGAATACCCTACCAATCCCCCTGAATAAACAAAATTATCATAAAAATTATACGCTTTAGCATAAACATTCCCGTTAAATGATGAGTTCGAAATGCTCAGCAAAGATGCATTATGCTGTCTTCCGACTAGCCCACCAGTAGAAATATCGACGGATGTTGAACCATCAAGAAAATCTCCACCCATACACGACACATTGCCTCCTGAGCTAGAATCCTCAATACGAGTTCCAACTAAGGTAAACCCGATCAACCCACCAGCAAAAGTACAAGCATCATTAATTGTAACTGAAGTATTTGTATGTTGTAATTCCAAACCTGGCACCTCAAACACGTCTTCTATTGCATTGCCAGTATTAGCTCCAACTACTCCCCCAGAATACTTAGCATTCAACTGGCCATCAGCTGAACTATTTACTATTTGTGTCTTGTAGGGATTGTCGTCTTTTTTCCCATCAATCTTATTTATATATGATAAGGTATCTTTGTTGAATATTTTAATAGCTTTCCCGTAATCTGATGCAACATACATATATTCTCCATGAATAACAATCTTTCCAGGGTCAAAAATTTCATCTGCATTATAACCCGGATCAAGCGATCCAAGTTCAATACCAGTAGGAGAATATTTTATCAATTCATGTGTTGAATTTTTGGATACATATATATTACTATCTTCATCCGCTGTCATATATGATGGATAGGAATATGAAGGTATTGACAGGGTAAGATTACCGAGCAAATCATATTGGCTAATACTGCCATTGCCTGCTGCATATAAATGATTGTCGTTAGTGATAATTAATTCTCCACTTCCATTAACCAGATCAATACTTCCTATATATACACCACCACTATCATATCGGCGTACCTGATTGCTAAAATTTTCTGATACATAAATA
>JAGQMZ010000042.1 GCA_020428405.1 Candidatus Saccharimonadota bacterium
TATTTAAAGTAGAAATAAAGTGTTTTATGTAAGCTTTGCTAATTTTTGTGTGTATAGAAAAAATAACTTGTTGCTTAAAAATTATATCGTGATCAAGAGCAAGGTCATGAATATTTAGGTTTCCCCTAGTCTTATTATAGTAAGAATTAGTAGGGTTTATTAGGGCATTGAGCCCTATCATTTGAGCAATAAAAGTTTTTGCATCAATAAATGGAGTACTCCACCCTATCCCTAAGAAGGGTGTATCTCTGGGAGTTTTTAAAATATGATCTTCTAACGTAATATTCTCTGTCAAACTTGATGTATTTAATCGGTTAATGACAGGCTCATTATTATCAAACTTACTGAATGGTTTTGTAAGTATAGATGGTAATTCTTTATTAACGTTAATATTACCCGTTATTACTATACTGCTTGGCTTTTGTAGAAAATTCTTTTGATGTGTACGTAGGTCTTCAAGTGTTATGCCAGACAAGGTTTCGTGCGATCCCTCAACTAGCCCATAAATATTTGTATTTTGACTTTTTGTTGCCAAAAAGTCATGCAAAATTATCTGGTTGTTATTTGGATAATCGTTTTCAATGTTTGATAATTCATTTTTAACAGACAATTTCTCGTTTTGCACAGTTGAATTGGTATAATTGCCCGAACGGATTATTTTACATATTTTTTCATAAGAATTTTTTAAAAATGATGAATCATAAGATACTACTATGAAATATATTTCTTGTTTCGTCGTAAAGGCCTGAACATACTCATTAGTACCATTATTCACATTATTTGCAACAACATGCTCAAGAAGATGAGACAAACCCTCTTTACCTTTTGGTTGCAGCAAAGCGCCAGCATTAAAGTATAGCCCCAGTCTTATTGGCGCATTTGAATTATGGTAAGCAGAGATCTGTATATTATTTAGTACATCATTCATATTAATAGGATTTATTTTACAAGAAAAAAGCGAGTATTTAATATTTTTTTAGTCATTTGGTGGCAGTAATTATAGTGTGTTGACAAAAAATATTCAGCTACTCGCAGCTGGCACAAACAAATCTACCAATAACAAGTAAGCTCCTGCCAGGTACTACACAACAATCGTATGCGTGTATGCACAAGATATAGCATGCAGTACCTGGCAGTGCTCAAGCCACTACCGGCCCGGTGGTGGCGGTGGTGGTGGCGGCTGTGGATAGGGCTGTGATGGACCTGCGGGTCCGAAAGGTTTTGGCTGTGGTCCCATTGCTGAGCTTTCTTGTCGGGAGTGCCTAGTGGCTCTCGTTTGAATGTGCACCGGTATTACCAGTTGGTGATTTTATATCAATAAATTAATAAAATGTCAATTTTATTTTGATGTAATTTTACAATAAATTTGGCTATGAAATAATAATAACTCTATAAAATGTAAATTGGTTATTTAAGTACCTGCTATGTGAGGTTTCCTGATAACTCTTTAAATTTCTTTTCAGTAACAAACATTATTTTTATTCCGGTAGAAGACATTGCTTGTAATGAGCTATCATAAACAGTTTTAGATATTGGTTTAACTAGCCTTTTGCTTACTTTTTCATACTGGGAAAGGTCTTTTTGCGGTGTTTCTGTAAATCCTTTTCCTTCTAATTCATAAATTGCCCCACCCTTGTCAACTTTCTTAAATTCATCTTTGTTTGAGCATATAACTATGTTTGGTTTTTCTGCGCCTGGGTTCATTAGGGTGGGTACACCCAGTGGGACAAGATACATCATTGCCATTATTTTATTAGGTGTAGCAAAAAGATAATCACCGATGTTTTTATTATTACTCAAAGTTGGCTTTGGCTCTAATAAGGCAAGATGCTTAAGTGGCGAGGCGTGGTAAAGCATAGTCTAATTATATTACTAAGAGTAAAAACCTCGCCGTTTGACAAAAATTTGTTGACATTTTGTAATAATTTGATATCATAGCGTTAGTACTTTAGAAGATAAACGACGATGTTAATAGCTTTCAGGAGCTGTTGATATCGTCGTTTCTTTATTTTATAAAAAGGTTAAGGATATGGATAGAAGCGAACAAATCCAAGAAATTTTTTCACAAGCTACATCACAAAGCCCAGAGTTTTCTCCTGCTACAACTGAGGATTTGGACATAGAAGAACATGTTATTGATACTACTGAGAGTGTCATAAATGATGAATTAGCGAGAGATAATAATATTGAAAGAGCTCGTAAATTAGTTGAAAGAGCTCGCAGTTCTATTATTAATAACTCTTCAAATGATGAAACTGAGCCAATTCAGTTAAAACCCTCATCAGTTATTGAACAACCTGAATCTAAAAGTGGAAATTTTACAAAACGTGCGAGGGATATACTTATCAGAACAAAGACTGCTCTTAAGGATGTATTTCCTCCTAGTTCGTATGTAAAAACTAGACCAGCAACTCCTGAGGACATTGACGAACTTGTTGATGTTGACATTGAGGCATTTAGCTCTGTCTACCAAGACTATGATATTTCACTTGATGAGTGGAGAAGTGGGCTAATACAGAAATTTCATGGAAGATTAAGTAAGGTAAGTGGTGAGTGGATGAGAGTATTCGAAAAAGAGGGCAAAATAGCGGGTTTTATTACCTCGTGCCCGACTAGTAAAACTCCGGAAGATTTTGTTAACTGGGAAGATACAACTGATAATGGCACACTTGACTCTACATTTGATCAGGACGGTGAAAATGTTTATGTAGTAAGTCTCTCAATGTTAGCAGAGGGATCATCTATTAAGGGTCAGAACATGTTATTTGGTGATCAAATTGGAAAATTTATATCGGAGCAGTATAAAAGAGCATTTTTTGAAAGTAGAATGCCTGGATTTAGACGGTGGTTGATGTCTGAATGTAGAACTGAGGGCTTAAATTTTGATGCTTTATCAAGTGAAGAGAAAGATAGTTACGCAGAAAAGTATTTTAATTTAACTACCGAAATAGATGGTAAACAAGTTCCAAAAGATAGACTGCTTAGAATGTATGATTCGGTAGGGTGTAAACTTATTAAGGTAGTACCCGATGCATACCAAGATAAACCATCATTGAACTACGGAGTGG
>JAGQMZ010000043.1 GCA_020428405.1 Candidatus Saccharimonadota bacterium
CCTGAGGTTGGAGTGAATAGTCCTGCAACTGCGCAATCAGATTCAAATGCATCGGGTGGGAAGTATGTGAGGTTTGGCGACGGTGGCAGCCAGAACTCAGGACAAAACCCGTATCCAGACCGAGGGAGTGCAGGCTTTACTGGAAGCCCATCATCATTAACAGTTATAGATTCAAGCTCTTCAGCCCCAGCAGGAACAATGTGGACTAGCTACGGTTTAAGGGTAACTAGCTCTAATGTCACACTAAGTAACGTACATGTTAAAGGGGGCATATACGCTTCTGGTGGCGGAACACTAACTATTCGAGACTCGATAATTGAAGGTGGTGCGGCATGGTATATAGTCACACTTAGAGAAAATACCAAGATAGATGCAGAACGAGTTACTTTTAGATGGCGAGATGGTAGCCCTAGAATCGATGCCGAGAATGGCGCTGGAGCGGTGCATCTTGGGGCTGGAACATACAGTGATTCAAGAATTGTAAACTGCGATATATCTGGCGTTGCAGATGGACTGCAGATAGCGGGAGATAGATGGATTGTTACAGACAATTGGATACATGATTTGGCCCTAGGCCCCACAACACACAATGACGGCATTCAAGTTTTTGGTGGTAGTGGGCATTTGATTGCTCGCAATCGCATTGAGTCAGGTGCCATAAATGGACATTCAACCGGAGCAATCTTTACACAAGGCGGCAGCATCGGAGATTTAACTATTAAGGATAACTTCCTGGATGGAGGTGCGTATACAATCTACCTGGAAAATGGAAGTGTTACAGTTGTTGATAATATTGTCGGTCCAAACCATGTGTTTGGAACACGTAACATATTGCCTTCCGTAACAGTAACCAACTGGTCTAATAATTGCCGAGGCGACAGTAACGGCAATAAATTGTCTCCATGCCAATCACTAAGTCCCTGATTAAGAATAGATAGTTTGAAAAGAGCGCAGCAGGTTATGATACAGTTGGCCAATAAGATCGATGGGCCCCCGCTACCTATATAAATAATAGAGATTACAACACAGCCCAACTACTTCAGGACCATTAGATTTAGTTTTCCCCAAATAGCAACACAACAGGGCCAATACTTTGCTTAATAACCTGTAGTCGGTTAGTGCTATCACGTGCAGACTTTAACGAGGACCCCCCCCACTTATTGTAGGGAACCTCAAATTGCCACGCTTCATTACTATAACCCCCACTGACTACATTATTAACCGCTGTTGTATATGCTTTTTGCAAGCTGGCTCCATCAGAGCCTTTATATTCCCACAGATTTTCTCCGTAATGTCTCTCCGCAATAAGTGAACTTAACTGCATTGGCCATAAGTGAAAGTACGTGTATTGTTCTGGTCTATCAAACTCCACTGGGTCAATTATTCTACCATCTGCAAGTATAGCTTTATCAAGAAGCGTTTTTATTGGAGAAGGGTTTGTATAGTTACCAGCTTTGCTATCATACCAAGTCCCTCCGTTTAGGCAGTAATTCGCAAGGTTTTGATCATCAAGCGCTACAGCGGCAGATAAAAGCATAGCCTGTGCCCAACTCAAATGATTATCTGCCCTGTATCTTATATATGAGCTAGAAGATGTATGATTATCTGCCCATTTAGTCCATGCATGATAGCTGGAATTAACTGCTTCGGCTAAGCGCAGCAAATAAGCCTTTATGGCTTGATCATCAGCTGAACTAAATTGATAGCCATTATTTTTTAGTAAAACATACGAATCTGAAAAATTAATCAAACCATACCCTTGCCACATACTGTCAAGTGCAAAATTCCAAGGCCTAAATGAGCATAATCCATCGGTCATGCCTCTGAGGCTAGCGCTGCCTGCCGTGTTCATGTCAAAATCATACATGTTAATTACTCGACTATTATTGGCCCATGCTTTTAAAAACTCCGCCGCTTTACTACCATACTTTGAATCGCTAGTAAGAGCATACTGCATAGCTAATACCCGCGTATAACTACCGTCGTTTTCTAATTTATCACTGGCATTTTTAAGCGAATTGTCAATATTATCCGTGTCTTGCCCACACCACGAGTAAGACAAGTTATTTAAATAGTCTGACTCTGTCATATAAAACACGTTTGGACTGCGCGATAGGTAGTCATTTGCAAGAGAAGTTTGCAAACTATAACTTGCCCCGTACGGGTCAGCAGTTCCTTGACGTGACTTAGCCCTGTTTAACTCCGCCTTTGTAATAAAAACTCCAGCATTTGTGCTTGAATTTGGGCTGCCCGACCCAAATTGGATATATTGATTATTTGATGCCGAGGAATCGTTGATTGGCTGAACTCCTTGTTTGGTACCACTTTCTACTTCAATGCTAATAAACGGTGTTGCCGCTTTTGTAGAAAAAGCTAAAAGAACACCAAGAAAAGTAATTATAAGTATTATTATGACTTCTTTTTTACTAAAAAAACTTTTTAACTGCCTATATTTCTTGCGCATACTTAGTTACAGTTTACTATAACCTGATTTACCATAAGTAAAAAGCGTAGTATTCTATAAGTAATGAAGAACTTAGTTAATAAAACTAAGCATATGTTGAAAAACAAAAAAGCTAGACCTTTTTTAATAGTTGGAGTTATTGCTTTGGTTTGTGGTCTAGTGCTTACACTAACTCATGCTTCTGGGTTTTTTGTTAGTTTAGAGCCTGAGGTTGGAGTGAATAGTCCTGCAACTGCGCAATCAGATTCAAATGCATCGGGTGGGAAGTATGTGAGGTTTGGGGCTGAAACAGTACCAAATACTTCAGGGCGAGGGCCGACCGGTCAATGGCCGGCTGGCTTCCCTGACTACGATACTCCAGCTGATATAACTACAAACGGAAGTTTAGCGAGTCTACAGAACGCTCTAAACTCTTTAGGGTCAAGTGGGGGCGTTATAGAGCATCCTGGCAATATTCCCGATGCCAATCTAAGCAGGCCAAATGGTCCAGAAATCGTGGTCAGACCACCAATCGGCAAACGGGCAGATTATACTACTGCCGCAAACCCAACATCG
>JAGQMZ010000044.1 GCA_020428405.1 Candidatus Saccharimonadota bacterium
CTTTACAGAAGGGACGGAAGTTGTAACGCCGCAGGCTGGCGAAGCGCACATGCTGGGAACGGCGATGTTGATCTATGGAAAGCTCGCCGCGATTCGGCAGGGACGCTTCATCGAATGGGTGAAGACCTTTTTGCACAGTGACGATGTGATTCTCGATTTCCGCGACCTGCTGCCGTTCCTCCTGCAATGGCGGAGCATCCTCTCATATATTAGATTGGGACGACGTGAAAATATCTCTGCATTGGAGGCATCCACTTTTGATATCGAGTGGAATGGGGATGAGTAGAAGGGAATTGGGGATTGGTTAGGGGGAGTTGTATAATGGCTGTCATGGAACCAAGTTTGGGTGTCTTATACAGTTAACTGCATAAACCCTAGTTATGCCTTAATTGGTACAAAATTATGTTCTTAATCTAAAGTTGCGAACCTAGTTGTTCATCATTTTCTTATATAAAATCTGTTTTTTTCATAAAAAGGAGCATCAATGAGATCAAGAACTATCCTTGTTGTTATTATGATTGCAGTCACCTCTTGTACAGCTCCATCAACCACGAAATCTTTTACTTCAATTGCTACTTCATCTCCAGCAGTAGATTCAACATCAAAGTCCCCTCCAACTCAGACTCCAATACCACCAGAAGTATATATAAGTACACTTAAGCCAATATATTGGGGAACTGATGGTAATGAAATTGAAAAACAGCCTTCTTCACACGGACAAACATATTATTTTGGACTTTTGGCACATGCGCCTTCACGTATAGATTATTACTTGGGAGGTCAATATCAAACGTTCAAGACAACTATTTTGTCTCAAGATGGTTGCAACACGGGGGATGGGGTGATTTTCCGTATAATTGTGGATGACGAGCAGGTATATGCTAGTCCCATCATTTACGCCACTTCCGCTGTTGAAAATGTAGAGATAAATGTATCTTTCGCTCAACAATTGAGACTCGTTGTGGATGTAGTGGGAACTTCGGCATGCGATATGGCGATCTGGGGAAATCCTTACTTAGTGCGTCGAGACATAAAAACGGAAAGTAACGCAAACGAAATAAAAACCGTTCGGATTTTTAATCAAAACGGAGAATTTACTATATCAGAAGATGATAACCTTAATGTGACTATATTTGATGATTCAATAAACAAAACCCAATTGACGTATCAATGGTATAGAAATGATGTACTTATTTCCACTACCTACGTCCCAACACTTTCTAATTTTGAGATGAAGACTTTTTCTGGTATCCCAGAAGAATATACTCCAAAGAGTTCTCACAATGACCACACTATACAAGGTTATAAATTCAAAGTGGTAGTAAGTGATGAAAACAATAAAATAATCGGGGTTGATAAGGTGAAAATTAGCGGACAACCTGCCGATTTGGAAATGCGGGGTGTGCATTTCATTGCATGGGATACTTGGGATTTAGAGGATGGCAGGCTTCAGAATTCAATGAGCGATCTAATTTCACAGATTAACCCGAACTGGATTACAGTTGATAATCGCTATTTTGTTGATGACTGGAATGCACCTGTTGTTTACCCCAAGACTAGTGGGGGACTTAAAACCATTCCTGATGAATGGATTGTTAAAGAAATTAATCTTGCGCACGAATCCGGCTTAAAAGTAGTTCTATACCCTGAGGTATGGCTAGCAACATCTGACGGGAATGGCACACCTGGCGGGCGAGAAAATCTCATTCCAAGCGATAGGTGGTTTGCTTCCTACAAGGATTATATTGTCCACTACGCCGAAATAGCGCAACAAACTCATGTAGATTTATTTGTTGTTGGTGTTGAGCTTGAAGCGACTATTGGTTATGAAAAACAATGGCAGGATATTCTATCTGAAGCACGGAAGATGTATAAAGGACCTATCACATATTCAGCAAATGCATGTTGTGGACAAGAGAAGGATTTGAAAAATATAAAATGGATTTCAGGACTTGATTATATTGGGTTTACTGCTAATTTACATCAATTCCCAAAAGTCAATCACTATGATTATGCCCTATCCGATCTTGAAACACTTTTTCAAAAAAGAAAAGTGCAATTCGAAGAAATAGCTGCCCATTTTAGCAAACCTGTTATTTTTCTGGAAGCGGGTATGTTTAGTATTAATGGAATGGTAACTTTGGGTAATCCTACCAGTAATATTAATAACAAGGATAATGCTGATTTCCAAGAACAGGCTGATTTTTATGAAGCTTTTCTTCGTGTTTTTGGTCATGATGACGATTTGTCTTGGAATAAGGGAATATTTTTTCTATTCTGGCAGAGCAGCAATGAGTTTTGGTATAAAGAGTACGACGATTGGCTTACCACTGTTTCCTTCATGGGCAAACCGGCAGCAAAAGTACTTTCTTCATGGTATGACGTACCATAACCTTCATCCTTCATGTACTTCGCTACCCAAGAACTAGTGACATAACCAGGTGCGTAGCAGTCCTGAAGATCATCAGGGCAAGCAAAAAAATTCTTTAAAGAAAAAACCAGTCCGTTTTGGAAGAGAGACCATGCCCTATCAATTTTCTGGCTGGGCAGCTGCGCTGTTCCTGCCCCAGTACAGGTAACGCAAGCTGTTGAAACTGTCGAATAAGTATGCGAAAGTGTTGTAATAAAAAACAACCATCAATTCATAGAGAAAAAATAACATGGACAATGAACTTCTTCTGCGTGATGTTGTAAATGATGATCTACCAGTCTTTTTTGAGCAACAATTAGATCAGGAAGCCAATTACATGGCGGCTTTTACCGCCAAAGACCCCACCAACCGGGAAGCCTTTACAGCACATTGGCTCAGAAACCTGGCAAATGAAACGACGATCAATAAGACCATCATCTTCGATGGGCAGGTTGCAGGAAGTGTTGCGAGTTATGAAGAGGAAGGCAGACCGGAAGTCACTTACTGGCTGGGGAAAGAATATTGGGGGAAGGGAATTGCTACTCTGGCATTGAAAGAGTTCTTGTCCCATTACAATAAGAAACGCCCGATTTACGCGAGAGTAGCGAA
>JAGQMZ010000045.1 GCA_020428405.1 Candidatus Saccharimonadota bacterium
GCGACCCTCCTTGTCTGGCAGATTATGTATCCATTACTAGCAACGTACTTCATAGGTGAAGTGCCAATCAATAGTGAAAATTACAAACGATATGATAAACCAACAGAAATACACGGAGTAGCTTACTACGAGGAGCTTACCGATATAGTTAAATCAAAGGTAGAGCCTCTAGAAGTCCCTACATTTGAAGAAATTAAACCAGTTGAACAAGTAGCGGTTCCTGAGCCAAAAGCCGCTCAGACAAGCTCTACGAGCGTCAGACAGGCTTCTGTGGCTGGTAACCCATATGCTGAGTGCAACTGCACGAAATATGCAAAAATGAAAAGACCAGATATGCCTAATAACCTAGGCAATGCTAACACTTGGTACTCACGAGCTGCTGCTCAGGGGTACGCTGTTGGGTATGAACCCAGGGCAGGGGCAATAGGTGAAGCCACCACTGGCTATATGCACGTGGTGTATGTAGAGTCCGTGAGTGGTGACATGGTGACTGTTTCAGAATGGAACTTTAAAGGTCCTTGTGTGCTTACGGTTCGCACGGTACACAAGTCTAATTTTAGATATATATACTAACTGTGATATAATACTTTGTATGTCGCAAAGCGTAGCAAAGAAAGACCTCACGGGGAGACGTAGTGGCAAATTAACTGTTATTGAGCTTGACCACATAAGAACATTCCCTAGCGGGCAGAGACAAACTATATGGCTTTGTCTGTGTGATTGTGGGGTTGCTACTACCGTTCAGTACTCTGGACTTACAAGCAGCAAATCTAAGTCCTGTGGAACTTGTCTCAGAACGCCAGAAAACGAGGCGTTCCCAATGTTTGGTCGTGAGGACAGAGATTTAGCTAAGATGCAGTGGCTCGAAGCTACTGGCTATGCTAGAAGAAACCACGAATATGCACATCGTATAGTTTTATCACGCAAACTAGGTAGACCACTCACAGACGGAGAAATGGTAGACCATATAAACCGTAATAAGCTAGATAACCGCAGGAGCAACTTGAGGCTAGCAGATAAATCACTAAACTCAGTTAATAGAGATAAAAGACCAGATAATAGCTCTGGCTACATTGGGGTATATAAGCATTACCCTAAAAAACATCAAGAGCGTGGCTGGAAGCCGTCTTATTTTTTCCTAATAGAACGCAAGGGGCATAAGAAGTTTTATGGCAAGCACTATAAAACTCCAAAAGAAGCACACGAAGCAAGATTAGAGAAGCTGAAAGAGTACGAATACTAAACCAACTCCATAATCCCAGACAGATTACCGCCCAGAACATATCTATCACCCTGTACAACTACAGGTAAAATATTGCCGTACTTAGTAGCCTCTTCAAGATACTCCTGATTAGCAGTATCCCTCTCTTCAAAAGGTATATTTTTTAGTTTTAAGAACTTTTTGACGGTGGGGCATTTGCCACACGTCTTACTCGTATAGATAATCATAGTTCTTATAACTATACTCTCTATGTTTATAAAAGTCTGTTGTAAAAAGCTTTGAGTAAAAGAAAAAAGCCCAGCGTCATTGTCTGACCTTTACGCTAACAACATGCCGTACGGTACTTGTTTGGCTTCTGGGTGTTCTTATTATATTACTAATTTAATGTTCTAGGTAGAGCGACCAGCACTCTGTACTGTAGGAGAGGGGTAGTCGGCTACGGCTTATCATCATTCCCGTATTTCAGTTTCAGAGCCTCTACCCAACCGTCTTTGATGACTTATTGACGTCTCTCCATTCAGCACATAATTCTGCTTCTTTACGAATAGTTACCGCTTCATCAAAATTTTCAAAATAACCTAAATGTTTTTTATTGTAGTTCCTTCTTATGCTCACCTCCCACTTTTTCTTAGTTTTGCTCCAGTGTACTCCCTTGTAGCCAGACGAATTTGTGGCTCGCAGTCTTTGATTCACACTCTGTTCAGAAAATGTCGCCCAGCGACAATTTTCGTGGGTATAATCACCATTATTGTCTTTTCTATCCAACGATGTGCCTTTTGGTTTTTTGCCCATATCTGCCAAAAAATTCGTAAACCCATCTTTACCAGTCCACCTATCACAAACTTTTATTCCCCTACCGCCATAATTCTTGTAGTCTTGACGATTTTTGTTATTACATCTAGTGAGCATATCTCTGTAAGTACGATACATATAATTTGTACTATCTCTCTTCAGTAGTAGCTCATTCATGTTTAACCCCCTTCTGTGCCTTATCGTAATAGTCTGGTTACTCTAGGTTCTAGTGGGGCTTCACGCCTAGGTTCGAACAAACAAGGCAATCGGTAAGCCTGTTTCTACGCTGTTGCGTCAGAGGCACAAAGTTGTCCCCACTAGCCGTCTAACAATATAGTCTTGACGGACATTTATATTATACACTATTCGTCTACCTCCATTATCTCCTCTATCCTATGCTCTATAAAGTCTCCAACCTCTATCGCACCCAAAATAGTTACACCTATAGCCAAAGCTACGGCTGCTGCTTTTTCTCTAAATTCTAATTTATCCCAGTATCTTTCCATTGTTCTATCTTTTCGTTTATTTTCTGTATGGGGTCAGGTATATCATAAGCATCAAAAGCATTTATTACATGAGCAGTAGTGATAGCAGCCGCACCTAAAGCTACATATTTCATAATAGGGTGTTCCAACGCTCTGTCAGCAGCACTAGACATAGTTTCAGGGGCATATATATCAAATAGTGCTACATAACCAATCAAACCAATCCAACCATACGTTCCAGCATTGCGTTCAAAATGTTTTCTAATTTCCATTCCATTCCCTGTCTATTACGTTCTGAAATGGTACTGGTACTTTTTCATAATCTAAAAAGATAAACTGTGAGCCTAATCGACCCATCAGAAAAGATGCAGTATGTTTCTCCATTTTCCCATTGGCTATGTATTCATTGAGGGTGTGATTGGCCAAGTATT